>JAATFR010000309.1 GCA_015655095.1 Hyphomicrobiales bacterium
GCTGGTCGAGCGGCTCGACCGGCGAGCCAAATATCTGCTGCTGCATCTCGACAATGGCGAGGTGCTGCTGTCGCATCTGGGCATGTCCGGCCGCTTCACCGTCGTGGCCCCGTCAGGGTCAAGCCGCCCGGGCCGATTCCACCATGCCACGCCCCATGGCGGCCCCGGCGGCGAAGAGGGGCTCGGCCTCCACGATCATATCGTCTTCGACATGGAGGATGGCGGTCGCGTCATCTATGCCGATCATCGCCGGTTCGGCTTCATGGACCTGATTGCGGCAGACGGCGCGGGCGATGAGCCAGGCTCGGGCCTGCGCGCCAACCGCCATCTGGCGGCTCTGGGACCGGAACCGCTGGGCAATGATTTTTCAGCCCCCATCCTCTCCGCGCGGCTCAAGGGGCGGGCAACCTCGATCAAGGCCGCCCTGCTCGACCAGCGCACTGTTTCGGGTCTTGGCAATATATATGTCTGCGAAGCCCTGTTCCGCGCCGGCATATCCCCGCTGCGCACCGCATCGAGCGTGGCCGGGCCGGTGCGCGCCGAACGGCTGGTTCGCGCCATTCGCGACGTGCTCACGGACGCCATCATGGCCGGGGGCTCAACCTTGCGCGATTACGCCCGGACCGATGGCGAACTCGGCTATTTCCAGCACCAGTTCAAGGTCTACGGCCGCGAGGGCGAGGCTTGTTCAAGGCCCGGCTGCGGCGGTAGGGTCGTTCGTATCGCCCAGTCGAACCGTTCGACCTTTTATTGTTCGGAATGCCAACGATGACAGATGCGGCAACCGCCAACCCAGCCCGCCGCGCCGCCCTTTGGTGGGGCGCCCTGATGCTGGGCCTGCTGCTGCATGTTTCACCCGCCAAAACGGCAGCTTACCTCTCTGCGGTCGAGGATATGCCCCTGATGCCAGGCCTGACGGAGCAGAAGGACAGTTCCTTCATGTTCGATGCCCCCGATGGCCGGATCGTCCGCGCTGGGGCCCACGGTCCGGTGGCGGTCAGCGATGCAGCGGTTTTTTACAAAAACAGCCTGCCCTCCCTCGGCTGGAAACCGACTTCGGCCAGATCCGGCCCGAAGGCGGGCGAAAAGCGCCTGACCTTCGCCCGCGAAGGGGAACGCCTTGAAATCGACGTTCTTGCCGCCAAGGCGGGCATGACCGAGGTGCATTTCTCCATCGACCCCGAATGACATGCTGAAAACAAAGAAGTGAACCGTCAGGAGAACCCCATGGGGTATCAGAATATCATTGTCGACAAACGCGGCGCGGTCGGCCTTATCACCCTCAACCGGCCCGATGCGCTCAATGCGCTCAACAAGGCGCTGATGGACGAGGTAACGCTGGCCGTCGACGCCTTCGAGGCCGACGACACGGTGCATTGCCTTGTCGTCACCGGCTCCTCCAAGGCCTTTGCCGCCGGGGCGGACATCAAGGAAATGCGGCCCAAATCCTATATGGACGTCTACAAGGAGGACTTCATCACGGCCAACTGGGAGCGGGTCGCCCGCTGCCGCAAGCCCGTCATCGCCGCTGTGGCCGGTTATGCGCTCGGTGGCGGCTGTGAACTCGCCATGATGTGCGACTTCATCATCTGCGCCGACAACGCCAAATTCGGCCAGCCCGAGATCAAGCTCGGCGTGATGCCGGGCGCGGGCGGGACCCAGCGGCTGACCCGCTTCATCGGCAAATCCAAGGCCATGGAAATGGTCCTGACCGGCCGCCTGATGAATGCGGCCGAAGCCGAAAGCGCCGGGCTCGTCAGCCGCATCGTTCCTCTCGATAGCCTGCTCGATGAGACCCTGAAAGTCGCGGAAACCATTGCCGGCATGTCGCTCCCCATCGCCATGATGACAAAGGAAAGCGTCAACCGCGCCTATGAGACCACGCTAAGCGAGGGCGTCCGCTTCGAGCGGCGGCTGTTCCATTCCATGTTCGCCACCGACGACCAGCAAGAGGGGATGGACGCCTTTATCGCCAAACGGGAGCCCAAATTCACCAACAAGTGAACAAGGCGGAGCTTCAACACCCTGTAACCCCTTGCAAACAGAGTCTGAACCGGAGTTGACGGACAGCGGGTCCCCGCGTATAACCCGCCGTCTCAGGAACATCTGGTTGAGGGTGTACGGTTCCGCCGTTTGTCCGCGCCTGTCCGTTCCACATGAAATTTTTGACCGGCCGCCCCTCGCATAAGGCCTGATCGAAGGATCGGGTTGATTGGGACTGGTATCAGGAAAACTGGTAGTTCGATGGCAAATACACCTTCAGCGAAAAAAGCGATCCGCAAGATTGCCGCCCGCACAGACGTGAACAAGAACCGGCGCACCCGTATGCGCTCCTTCATCCGCAAGGTTGAGGAAGCAATCGCATCCGGCAGCGCGGATGCCGCAGCCGCCGCCCTTGGCGCCGCCCAGCCGGAAATCATGCGTGCCGCCCAGAAGGGTGTCGTGCACAAGAATACAGCGTCGCGCAAGGTTTCGCGTCTGGCAAAACGCATCAAGACGCTTGCGACCGCCTGAGCAGATAAATTTACTAAGCTCAGCAAGTATTCGCTGAGCAGCAACAAGATGTTATGGAAGCCCGCTATCCCTGATAGCGGGCTTTACTTATATCTGGGGATAACCGCTTTTTCAGGCATCCAGATGGCGCAATGCGCACCATCGCGATGCGACCTACTAGATATGGGGACAGGCTAATAAAACTATATTTTATAGTGTTTTTTGAGCGCCATTCGCGAAATGAGAAGCTGTGTGTTCCCCGTGACACCTGGGCAAACGAATAGCTTTTTGACGTACTTTTTTTGACGAAGCAGGCTCATCGCACTTGCCTCCCGGATAGGTTGCCGTTATCGTCTTAAAACTCCGGCGGCGCGATGAATACTTTGCCAGTTTCCTATAAATTGAGCAATGCTTAAAGAAATGCAGTTGCTTCGACGGACTCTAAAGTAATCATCTCAGTTTATTTTTTAAACAACAAGCAGATTACAGGATTCTGCTTGAGAGGAGATGTCTGTCACCACTCGGGCGGCAGGCAAACAGATGCGGGGGCATGATGAGCGACGCAAAGACACACCCTGTTCTACCCGTCGTATCTGGCGACTTGCCCTCCAACTATGCCGGAGACATTTCGGCGGACGAAGCCTGGCGGACATTAACCGAGAATGCGCAAACCGTTCTCGTCGACGTCCGCACCCAGGCTGAATGGAATTTCGTTGGCATTCCTGACCTTTCGCCTCTTGGACGAGACCCTCTCCTTGTCGAGTGGCAAACCTATCCGACCATGACCATCAATCGCGATTTTGTGAAAGATGTGACGGCTAGTCTTGGCAACATCAGCAAGGACGCCCCGATCCTGCTGCTTTGTCGTTCAGGCGCCCGAAGCCGTTCAGCCGCCATCGCCCTCAGCGCGGCCGGTTTTACGAACAGCTACAATGTGGCTGGTGGATTTGAGGGCGACCTGAATGAGGCTCGGCAGCGGGGAACGGCCAACGGCTGGAAAGCCTCCGGACTTCCCTGGCGACAGAATTGAGACTTGCCGCCGGATCATGAATAGATCTGGTGCGTAAGAAATTGAATGTGGGGATGTGCGCCTTTCGGGACGTGCGGAATTAAGACGAGGCCGACGAATTTGGACAAGACCGCTCCGGCGACCACTCACAGCGGCCGCGGCATAAAACCAGGCAATCGAGGCACGGCCGACTCCTCCGACAAGAGCGCGAGTTCCCTGTCCGATTCAACGCTTGCTTCCGCATGGCGGCGCGTGCGCGCACGGCTTCAGGCTGATCTGGGGGAGGCCACCTACAATAGCTGGTTTGCCCAGGTTGAGATGATCGGCGTTCATGGCGGACGAGTCGTTCTGGGAGTGCCTACCCGCTTTGTGCGCAACTGGATTGCCTCTCACCATATGGACCGGCTGGAAGCGCTCTGGCAGGAAGAAGATCCGACGCTTCAGCGGATCGAGGTGGTGGTCCATGCCAAAGACGATCATGACGAAGCGCCGGCCTTTGCCGCCAGCGGGTTCAACGAGATGGCGCAACCAGCGGCTCTGGCCACGGCTCATGCCAGTTCCGGTGGGCCCGTCCGTGATCTAACGCCCGTCCACACCGCATCCTCGACGCTTGAGGAAGCCGGCGTCGGCGCGCCGCTCGACCAGCGCTTCACATTCGACGCCTTCATCGTCGGCAAATCGAACGAACTGGCGCATGCCGCCGCCCGCCGGGTGGCCGAAGCCAGCGACGTGAGCTTCAACCCGCTGTTCCTCTATGGCGGGGTCGGCCTTGGCAAGACGCATCTGATGCATGCCATCGCCTGGGACATCCGCCGCCTCCACCCGGAACGCAAGGTGCTGTATCTCTCCGCCGAGAAATTCATGTACCAGTTCGTGCGCGCCCTCCGGTTCAAGGACACGATGGCGTTCAAGCAGCAGTTCCGCACCGTGGATGTGCTGATGATTGATGACGTGCAATTTATCTCCGGCAAGGACTCGACACAGGAAGAGTTCTTCCACACCTTCAATGCGCTGATCGACCACAACCGGCAGGTCATTATTTCCGCCGACCGCTCCCCCTCTGATCTCGAGGGGATCGAGGAACGCATCCGCTCGCGGCTCGGCTGGGGCCTAGTCGCCGACATCCATCCGACGGATTACGAACTGCGGCTCGGCATCCTCCAGGCGAAGGCCGATGAGATCATGGCCCGTTCTGGCCATATCGACATGCCAGTGGGCGTGCTCGAATTTCTGGCCCACCGCATCATCTCGAACGTGCGCGAGCTGGAAGGCGCCCTCAAGCGCGTCGTCGCCTATGCCTCGCTTGTCGGGCGGCCCATTTCGCTCGACATGACGCAGGAGGTTCTGCGCGACCTGCTGCGCTCAAACGACCGCAAGGTCACCATTGAGGAGATCCAGCGCAAGGTGGCGGAATATTACAATGTCCGCCTTGCCGATCTGCTATCGGCCCGGCGTTCCCGCCAGATTGCCCGGCCGCGCCAGATTGCCATGTATCTTTCCAAGCAGCTCACCACCCGCTCTCTCCCTGAAATCGGCCGGAAATTCGGCGGCCGGGATCATACGACCGTGATTCACGCGGTCCGCAAGATCGACGAACTGTGCCAGAGCGACGCCGGACTGGAAGAAGATGTCGATCTGCTCCGCCGGATGCTTGAAAACGCCAGCCATTGAGCCACACGTCCCGTTCGTCCCGGAAGCGGGACGAATAAGTCCCGATTGGCGGATTCGAGCCGAAAAAGGTGCACAGGGCAGCGAAACTGCTATACTCACCCACCTGCATTTCCGCGGACACCGGCCATCAACCGGGAGCAGCCCGCGGGCGGTTTCGTTATGACCCTGACGGTCTTCCAACGATTGCCGCCCTCCCCCACGTTCAGGACCTGGGGCAGATTGCACCTCTATAAAGGGTGCGACGGCGTATGCTCACCCCTCGCGGGCAGGAATCCGGCGGCCAGCAGGCCGTGAACCTTGAATTTTGCGTCGGGAGCCCGAGGGGGACCATGAAAATCACGATCGAGCGCGGCGCGCTCCTCAAGTCGCTGAACCACGTACAGTCCGTGGTGGAACGCCGCAATACCATCCCGATCCTTTCCAATGTGCTGATCCGGGCAGCCGATGGAGAACTGATCCTGACCGCGACGGACCTCGATATAGAGGTTGTCGAATCGGTTGCGGCCAATGTTTCCCAGGCAGGCAGCATCACCGCCCCCGCCCAGACGCTTTACGATATCGTGCGCAAGCTGCCGGACGGAGCCCAGGTCGAACTCTCGATCGGCGCCGATGAGGGCCGCCTGTCGCTGACGGCAGGCCGCTCGCGCTTTGCGCTTCAGGCGCTGCCTGCCGAGGACTTCCCGGTCATGTCCGCAGGCCAGCTCAGCCATCACTTCAATCTGCCGGGAGAGGCGCTCGCCCGGCTTATCGACAAGACCCGGTTTGCCATCTCGACCGAGGAAACCCGCTACTACCTCAACGGCCTCTATATCCACGCCGCCGACAAGGCCCCGGGCCAGGTGCTGCGCGCAGTCGCGACAGACGCCCATCGTCTCGCCCAGGTCGACCATGATCTTCCGGCGGGAGCCGAGGGTATGCCCGGCATCATCGTGCCCCGCAAGACCGTTCTGGAGCTCCAGAAGCTTCTGGATGGGCATAGCGCCGACGTGGCGATCAGCGTTTCGGAAACCAAGATTCGTTTCCAGTTCGGCGATGTGGTGCTGACCTCCAAGCTGATCGACGGCACCTTCCCCGATTACAGCCGCGTCATCCCGGTCAACAATGACCGGCTAATGCAGATTGAGGGCAAGCGGCTGGCGGAGGCCGTGGATCGCGTCTCGACCATTTCGACCGAGAAGTCCCGCGCCGTGAAGCTGAACATCGAGGAAGGCCGCCTGACCCTCTCGGTCTCGAACCCGGACAGCGGCAACGCCACCGAGGAAATCTCGGTGACCTATGACAGCGCACCCATGGAGATCGGCTTCAACGCCCGCTATCTGCTCGACATCACCTCTCAACTCGACGGCGAGGAGGCCACCTTCGCCTTCGCCGACTCGAACTCATCCACGCTCGTCAAGGACAGTGAGGACGAGGATGCGATCTACGTGCTCATGCCCATGCGGGTATGAGGCTGAAACGAGGTCCGGAACGGAGTGGCATTGACGGCTGAGATTCTCGACAGGGACATGATGGACGCAACCGGGAGCGTCGTGCCTGCACGGCGTGAGGCGGCTGCGCGGGGGGCTACGCTCGCCCGTCTCGTGCTCACGGATTTCCGCTCCTACGCGCGCGCCGAGTTCAGCTTCGACGGGCGGCCCGTGACGCTGACCGGCGACAATGGCGCGGGCAAGACCAATCTGCTTGAAGCCATCTCCCTGCTGTCGCCTGGACGCGGCCTGCGCGGGGTGCCCTACGCGGATCTGGCGCGCGCCCAGGGCGCGGGCGGATGGGCGGTCGCAGCGGCGCTGGAAACAAGATGGGGTCCCTTGCGCATCGGCACAGGCATCGAGCCGCACAAGGCCGAAACGGCGCGCTCTCGCGCCGTGCGCATTGATGGCGAGGCCGCGACAGGCTCAGGCGCGCTGGCCGATCACCTGCGCATCGTCTGGCTGACGCCCGCCATGGACCGGCTGTTTGTGGAAGCGGCGGGAGAACGGCGACGTTTCCTCGACCGGATCGTGATGGGTTTCGACCCCGCCCATGGCCGGCGGGCCAATGCCTATGAGCGAGCCCTGCGCGAACGGAACCGGCTGCTGGCTGACAATGTGCGCGAACCCGGCTGGCTTTCCGGCCTTGAAGAACAGATGGCCGAGCACGGGGTGGCCCTGGCGGCGGCGCGGGTGGAAACCGTCGCCCGGCTCAAAGGCGCTTTCGAGGTGGCAACCCAGGGCGCGTTTCCCCGGGCCGCCATCACCATAGCAGGCACGCTGGAAGCGGACCTGGCTGAACATGCCGCCGTCGAGGTCGAGGACCGGTTTCTCAGGCGCCTCGCCGAAACGCGCGCGCGCGATGCCGCCGCGGGACGCAGCCTCGAAGGGCCGCACCGCAGCGACCTCCTTGTGCGCCACGCCGCCAAGGATCAGGAAGCGCGCCTGTGCTCGACCGGCGAACAGAAGGCGCTGCTGATCGGCATCGCGCTTGCCAATGCCCGGCTGCTGGCCGCGCGCGGACATCCGCCGCTGCTGCTGCTGGACGAGGTGGCCGCCCACCTCGACGAGACGCGGCGCGCGGCGCTGTTCGATGAGATTGTTGAATTGGGCCTTCAGGCCTTCATGACGGGAACCGACCGGGCGCTTTTTACCGCCTTCGGCTCCCGTGCCCAGGGGTTTTGCGTCGAACGCTCGACGGCCACCCCGCTGGATGATTGATGAGGCCGGGTATGCCCTCAGGCTGCCCGCCCCAGAGGAAAGACGACCATGAGCGATATTGAGACCGAACCGCACGACGACAATGAATATGGTGCCGAGTCGATCAAGGTTCTCAAGGGCCTCGATGCTGTGCGCAAGCGCCCCGGCATGTATATCGGCGATACGGATGATGGCTCGGGCCTGCATCACATGGTGTATGAGGTCGTGGACAACTCCATCGATGAGGCGCTGGCGGGCTATTGCAACGCCGTGAAGGTGTGCCTCAATGCCGACGGCTCGGTGACGGTGAGCGACAATGGCCGCGGCATCCCCACCGACATCCACAAGGGCGAAGGCGTGTCGGCGGCCGAAGTCATCATGACCCAGCTTCATGCGGGTGGTAAGTTCGACCAGAACTCCTACAAGGTCTCGGGCGGCCTCCATGGCGTGGGCGTCTCCGTGGTCAACGCCCTTTCCGACTGGCTGGAAATGCGCATCTGGCGTGGCGGCAAGGCGCATTTCCTGCGTTTTGAAAACGGCGTGCCTGTCTCACCCCTGATCGTGACCGGGGAAGCGGGCCTCGACGAGGAAGGAAAGCCGCGCACCGGCACCGAAATCACCTTCCACGCCTCAGAAGCCACCTTTACCAAGACCGAATATGATTACGGCACGCTGGAGCACCGGCTGCGCGAACTGGCGTTCCTCAACTCCGGGGTCAAGATCCAGTTGACCGACGCCCGCGGGGTCGAAACCAAAACAGTCGATCTGTGGTACGACGGCGGGCTTGAGGCCTTTGTGCGCTATCTCGACCGGACCAAGGCGGCCCTGATCCCGAACCCCATCACCATCAAGTCCGAGCGCGACGGCATCGTGGTCGAGGTCGCCATGTGGTGGAACGACAGCTACCACGAGAATGTGCTGTGTTTTACCAACAATATCCCGCAGCGCGATGGCGGCACCCATCTCGCAGGCTTCCGGGGCGCGCTGACCCGCGTGGTCAATAATTACGCAACCAGCACAGGCCTTGCGAAAAAGGAAAAGGTGTCGCTGACCGGCGATGACGCTCGCGAGGGCCTGACCTGCGTCTTGTCAGTGAAGGTGCCTGATCCGAAATTTTCCTCCCAGACCAAGGACAAGCTGGTTTCCTCGGAAGTGCGCACGGTGGTCGAAGGCCTCGTCAACGAGACGCTCAGCGCCTGGTTTGAGGAGCACCCCGGCGAGGCCCGCCTGATCGTCATGAAGGTGGCGGAAGCCGCCGCAGCCCGGGAAGCCGCCCGCAAGGCGCGTGAGCTGACGCGGCGCAAGGGTGTGCTGGAAATCTCCTCGTTGCCTGGCAAGCTTGCCGACTGTCAGGAACGCGACCCCGCCAAATCGGAAATCTTTATCGTCGAGGGCGACTCCGCCGGCGGCTCCGCCAAGCAGGGGCGCGACCGCTCCAATCAGGCGGTGCTGCCGCTCCGGGGCAAAATCCTGAACGTGGAGCGGGCGCGCTTCGACAAGATGCTCGGCTCCGAACAGATCGGCACGCTGATCATGGCGCTTGGCACCGGCATCGGGCGGGAAGATTTCAACATCGACAAACTGCGCTACCACAAGATCATCATTATGACCGACGCCGACGTGGACGGCGCGCATATCCGCACCCTGCTGCTTACTTTCTTCTACCGGCAGATGCCCGAGATCATCGAGCGCGGACATCTCTATATTGCCCAGCCGCCGCTCTACAAGGTGCGGCGCGGCCAGTCGGAAACCTATCTGAAGGACGAGCGCGCGCTTGAAGATTATCTGCTGGCCCAGGGGCTTTCGGACATGGTGCTGACGCTCCATGACGGCTCCCAGCGGGCGGGTGAGGATCTGCGCGACATTATCGAAAAGGCGCGGGCGGCAAGGACGATCCTGCACAGCCTGCCGACAAAATATCCCCGCTTTGTGGTGGAGCAGGCGGCCATCGCAGGCGCGCTCAACCCCGAGGCCCATGGCGATGCGGCCCAGGCTGAAGCTGTAGCCAACCGCATGGCCGAGCGTCTCGACCTTCTGTCGGATGAAACCGAAGGCGGCTGGAGCGGCACGCCAACCGAGGATGGCGGCCTGCGCTTCATGCGCGAGCTGCGCGGCGTTGCGGAGGATCTGTTGATTGATGGTCCGCTGATCAGCAGTTCCGAGGCGCGCCGCCTGAACCAGATGCACGAGCATCTGCAGGAAGTGTATGGCCGGGTTGCCATTCTCCGGCGCAAGGAGGATACCCACGAAATCCGCTCTCCCTCGCAATTGCTCGATGCCGTGTTCGCGGCGGGCCAGAAGGGCGTCGCCATGCAGCGCTACAAAGGCCTTGGCGAAATGAACCCCAATCAGCTCTGGGAAACCACGCTGGACCGCAATGTGCGCTCCTTGCTTCAGGTGCGGATACGCCAGCTTGACGAGGCTGATGACCTGTTCGTCAAACTGATGGGCGACGTGGTTGAGCCCCGCCGCAACTTCATCATTGATAATGCGTTGAGCGTGTCCAACCTCGACATCTGACGGCGAAGACACCCGGGCATATCCCCGGGTGTCTGATTCTGCCAGACATCACCTTTTTCTCAGCACCATCAGAAACATTTCGGCCATGGACACGGCCTGCGTTTCAAGCGGGTCTGTATGATATTGCGCGATCAATACCGGGTTATGAAACTTCAGAAGCCCATCCATGAAAACCGGGGCCGTCGCGTCGGGGTCGCAGTCCGCGAATTCGCCAGACTCGATCCCTGAGCGGATGATCTCCGCCAGAAGCGAGGTCATGATCTCCCGATGATGTCGCGCCGCGGGCCAACGCTCGCGACTGGCCATTTCACAGATTTCATGCACCTTGTCGCCCGATGTGTGCTGACTGCGAATCTGGCGGTGAACTTCGAGCACGAACTCCCTGAGCTTTTTCGAGGCCTTGACTTTCCGTCTTGCGACGGCCTCGGCCAGACGCCGGGTTTCCTGCAGCCACAGCTCCGCCACGGCGTCCACGAGTTCATGCCGGGTGGGATAAAAACGATAGATATTCGCCGGCGACATTCCGCAGCCTTTGGCCACATCGCTCATTGTTGTTTTGACATAACCATACTGTAGAAACTGTGCGCTCGCGGCTTCCAGTATGAGGTTTCTATTTTCCTCTGTTGTTTTCATCGCTTGGCGCCTCCCCTCGCCTGACGTGAAAGTGCGTGATCTTAACATCGGATTAAGAGTTTTTGCATTTAGTTGCGTATGAACAGAGATTTGATGATTGACAAAAAATCATAAATCTCACTCATTAGACGTCACAAAAAGACGAACAAGGTTGCGTGCGGCCTTAAGTTACGTAATCGGGAGGTTTCCATGAGATCAAGGATGAAGGTAGCCGGGCTGCGTCTGGCGTTAGGTGGTTTTGCGGCCGTCGCCGTCGCTGGCGTGGCCTGCGCCGCCGTGCCCGCCGACCAGGTGGCGCGTATCGGCCAGGACCTCACTCCTTTTGGCAGTGAAAAGGCCGGCGAGAAGACCCCGATCGGGGATGTGGGGGAGTGGACCGGCGGTCTTGCCTCCGTGCCGTCCAATGTGACCTACAAGGCAGGTGACCATCTCGCCGACCCGTTCGCCAGCGACAAGATCGAGTACACGATCACGGGTGCGAATGCCGACAAATACAAGGACTACCTCAACGCAGGCCATCTGGCGCTGCTGAAGCAGTATTCCGACTACAAGATGAACGTCTACCAGTCTCGCCGCACCTGTGCGCAGCCCGAAGCCGTCTACAAGGCGACGAAGAACAACGCGGCCATCGGCGAACTCATCGGCGGCGGCAATGGCGTCGGCAAGGCCATCCTCGGCCTCCCGTTCCCCATTCCCAACAATGCGCTTGAAATCGTCTGGAACCATCTTCTGCGTTACCGTTCATTCAAGGCGACGCGTCAGTATGCTTTTGCGCCGGTAACCCAGAGCGGCGATTACACGCTCAGCAAGGTGCAGGACGAAGCGATCATCCAGTGGGCTGATCCGACCAAGAAGTCTGCTGAAGACCTGAACAACATCTCGCTCTATTACATCCAGAACACGATCGCCCCCGCCCGCGTGGCCGGCAACGTTATTCTGGTGTACGAGAGCATCAATGCGCAGGTCCATCCCCGTCAGGCCTGGCAGTACAGCCCCGGCACCCGCCGCGTGCGCCGCGCGCCAACCATATCCTATGACAACCCCGGCACGAACTCGGACGGCCTGACCACCTCTGACGCCTTTGACGGCTACAATGGCGCGCCGGACCGTTATGACTGGTCCGTGGTTGGCATCGCTCCCAAGATTGTCGCCGCCAACGCCTTCAAGGCGGAAGTGACGCCCTACAAGGACTATCTCCAGCAGCAGCATCTCAATCAGGATGCCATTCGTTACGAATTGCGTCGTAGCTGGGAAGTCCGGGCAACGCTCAAGCCTGATCAGCGCCATGTGTATGCCCGTCGCGACATGTACCAGGACGAGGATGGCTGGCAGGTCACGGGCACCGATCTTTATGACGGCCGCGGTCAGCTCTGGCGGACCCAGGAAATCCAGATGATCCAGCGCTACAATGTCCCTTCCTGCGGACAGGCGACAGAAGCCGTCTATGACCTTCAGGCAGGCCGCTACCTTGCTATGACGATGCAGAATGAAGAGCCCCCGGCGAACTATTTCGCCGACGAGCTCGACGTCAATCGCTATACGCCGGGAGCCCTGCGCCAGCTTGGCGTGCGTTAACCCTCCACGTGTTACCACGCATACTGAGCGGACCGGTCTTACGATCGGTCCGCTTTTTTATTTGGCCCAGCCCTCATGAGGACTGCGCGCATGGAGGGAGCCGCCTAAAGCAGGTCCATCAGCATGGGAATCAGGGGTTCATCTGCGGGGGGCATGGGAAATTTCCGCAGATTGCGCGGGAATACCCATTTCAGGATCTGCCCTTCGCGACCAGTGGGCATACCCTCCCAGCGCCGGCACACATAAAGCGGCATCAGCAGGTGAAAATCTTCATAGGCATGGCTTGCGAAGGTAAAGGGCGAAAGGCAGGCGGCCTTGACCGTGATGCCCAGTTCCTCGTCCAGCTCCCGAATAAGGCAGGCCTCTGGACCTTCGTCCGGCTCGACCTTGCCGCCGGGAAACTCCCAGAGCCCCGCCAGCGTCTTTCCTTCCGGCCTCTGCGCAATCAGCACGCGCCCGTCGGTATCGACGAGGGCAACCGCCGCGACCAGCAGCAGGCGCTTCACCGGATCGCTCCGGGCTTCAACTGCGGTAATCCGCGTTGATGCGGATATAATCGTAGGTGAGGTCGCAGGTCCACACCGTCGCGGACGAGGCGCCGACGCCGACATTCACCTCAATCACGATATTCTGCCCCTTCATATGGGCCGCAACCGGCGCCTCATCATAGCCGGTGACAGCCATGCCGTTGCGGGCGACATCAACGCCGCCGATGCGGATCGCAAGCTTGTCGCGATCCGCCGCCTCACCGGATTTGCCGACCGCCATGACGATGCGACCCCAGTTGGCGTCTTCACCGGCAATCGCCGTCTTGACCAGCGGCGAGTTCGCAATCGCCATGCCAATCCGGCGGGCGGCCTGATAAGACTGCGCGCCATCGACCGTGATCTCGACGAATTTGGTCGCACCCTCCCCGTCCTTCACCACCTGATGGGCAAGATCGAGCATCAGATCGTTGAGCTTCTCGCGAAAATCCTTGAGCCGGGGATCGGCAAGCCGGGTCACGGGCTCCTCACCCTTCATGGCGGCCCCCGTCGCGAACAACAGCACCGTGTCGCTGGTGGAAGTATCGCTATCCACCGTGATCGCGTTGAAACTGTCGCGCGCGCCCTGCTGGAGCACCGGCTGAAGGGCGGACGCCGCAATGGCGGCATCTGTGAAAATGAAGACGAGCATGGTGGCAAGATCAGGCGCGATCATGCCCGAGCCCTTGCCGATACCATTGATGGTGACATCGCACCCGCCGATCTTCGCCGTACGGGTGGCAAGCTTGGGGAAAGTATCCGTGGTCATGATGGCGCGCGCCGCTGCCATCCAGTGATCGGGGCCATCGCCCGCCACGGCAAGCGCGCTCTGGAGGCCGGAAACGACCGGTGCAGGATCGAGCGGCACACCAATCACCCCGGTCGAAGCCATGTACACATCCTTGTGGCGACAGCCCACGGCCTTCGCCGCCGCCGCCCCCACCGTGCGCACGCTCTGGGTGCCAAGCTTGCCGGTGAACGCATTGGCGTTGCCCGAATTGACGACGAGCATCCGCCCTTCGCCAAATTCGACCAGATTGGCGCGGCACCATTCGACCGGCGCCGACGCCGCCTTCGATGTCGTAAAGACGCCAGCCGCCTGCGAGCCCTCAGCCAGCCGCGCGACCATCACATCGTCACGACCCCGGTATTTGATGCCTGCCGCCGCCGTGCCGAGCACAACGCCTCCAACGGGGGGCAGCGAGGGGTAGGAGGCGGGAGCGAGCGGCGAAACCTTTGGACTATTCGACGCGGCCTTGGCGACTACCCTCGCCTCGATTTTCCGCTTGCGGGAAACCGGAGCTTTCTTGACTGCCTGGCCCCTGGCCGTAGCAACCGGCTTCGCCGTGGGAGCCTGTTTCCTCGTGGCGGCCTTGGACTTGGGTTTGGCCTTGGGCCTGGGTCTGGCGGCGGCAGACTTCACCGCAACCTTGCTGGAAGCTGCCTTTTTAGGCGCTGCCTTTCGCGCGGCACCGGCCTTGGCCGGGCTCTTCTTCTTTTTCGTCTTCAGCCGTTTGTTCAGGTCTTCCATGGCCGCCCTCGCATCAGTCTCGCCGGGCCCCGATGGTAATCATCGGATACCCGGCGCGACAATTAACGAGGCGGACAATTCCCGCAACCCCGAATGGCGCGGCCGCAGCAGAAATCCACCCTATTGGGGGGCAACCGGCGCGGGAGCGAGCTGGGATTGAGGGGGTTGGCTGGCCGCATCGGCATCGTTCGCATTTCCGAGTTTGGCGGCAACCGGCTTGCCGTCCGGCCCGATGAACTCAACTTTGGATTTCTGCCGCATCTCCTCCATCAGCTTCTGCCCTTCCTGCTGGGCAAGCGTCTGGATGATCTGCGGCTTCATCTGCTCGTATGTGGGCATTGGCTTGTCGCGGGTCTCAAGCACCTTGATCACATGCCAGCCGAATTCGGACTGGACTGGTCCGGATAGCGTGCCGGGCTTGAGCGCAAAGGCGGCGTTCGCGAATGCGGGCACCATCTGGTCCTTTGTGAACCAGCCCAGATCGCCGCCCTTGGCCGCGCTGCCGTCCTTGGAAACTTCCTTGGCGACATCCTCGAAGGATTTGCCTGATTTGATTTCGGCAATGGCCTTTTCAGCCTCCTCCTTCGTATCGACAAGTATGTGTTCGGCGCGAACCTCCAGCTGGGGTTTGGCGGTCGAAACCTGCTTGTCATAATAGGCTTTGGCGCTGTCGTCGGTGATCCGGGACTTCATCAGGTCGATCCAGTAGACGTCC
>JAATFR010000227.1 GCA_015655095.1 Hyphomicrobiales bacterium
CCCATATACAAACTCTACGCCCATTGCACCCGAGAATCCCACGGAATATGCGCTTGGCGGATCTGACCCACCAGGCCGAGCTGTCGGGCCGCCTCTGCTCGGAGACTTGTACCATCTGTCATTAACTGCTGGATTCGCTTCTTGGGGACGTGGGTTTCTGCATGTATCGTCTCAATCATCATTTCCTTGTATGTGCTCAGCCACCTCGACGCATCGGTTATGCTGTAATCTGGCAAATATCCTTGAGATCCAAAATTCCAACCCACCTGATGGAAGTGGAAAGAGGACATATGTGCGGCTGTGCGAACCGTTCCCGCCATCATCAGCATAATGGCCGAAGAGTCGACATGACCACCGTTGTGGCATTCGATTTCGATATCCAGCGCCTTTAGCTCATTATAGGCGCCGAACGCCGCAGCGATGTCGCCACCGGGACTTGAAATGGTTAGCTCGATCTTGTTGTAAGCTCTATTGCCGTTGTTATCCTTCTCAACCATAAGAATTTTGCAGGCGGCGGTTAATGATACCGCCGTGTCGGGGTTCAAAGGTTTTCCGAAGTATACATAAGCCGTTGCCATGACAGCTCCTCTTTTTTACAAAGGAGAAGTAGCGCCGTGACAGCCTCGTGACTCAAAAGCGATCCCTCATCAGCCTCACTCCCTGCATGGCATTGGGCAACAAGCATAGGGCTTCGGCGATGATCACGTAGATACTGTCCGCCCCGGCTCCAGATCGTCCCAATTGCAGAATGGTTCAAGGGGAAATGCCTCGTGCTACCGTCGCTGGGGCACGTATCACGTGACTACTTCGAGCCTGAGAAGATGCAAAAGGCCAAGAAGAGACCAGACCCCAACGCGCCAAAGTTCGCCTTCAGCTTCCCGGGCAGTAAGCAGAATGATGCGGTAATATATCTCAATCCAGCAGCCCTTGGGGGACAGAAGTCAGTATGAGGGCGGAGGCTGTCTCCGCCCTGACGGGCACTCAACTGATTGATATAACGAGAGGCCTTCCGATACAATTTGGGACCGCCGTCCGTGCGGTCCCACTTCCCGCATGATTTTTCGTATCGAATATCGCGGCGAGCCGGTCGTCACCTTTGCCCAGGTAGATAAGGTACATGAGCGCCCGGACGGGACTGCCCGCCGCACCTTCAATGACAACCGGAGTCGCTTTGTCGAAGGGGAGGATTTTGCCACACTCGACCAGCCGAACGTTATACGTTCGCTTGGTTTTACCCGCCCTCAAGGTGGAGTCCCCGCCGCCGTGATCATCCTGACCAAGCGCGGCTATCTCAAGTTGGTGAAGCCGATGCAGGATGACCGGGCTTGGGCGGTGCAGGGCGAGATGATCGATTAGCTTGGGCTTTGAATGATCAAAAAAGAGGGTACCACGGGTCATACCGATAAACCTAAAGGCTTTGCCACTTTGAAGGAACATTGGCGGGAACCGTCTGTTTTTTCTGGGAATTGGAGGCAGCCGGCATGCAGGAATTTCGAGCGAGCGTTTATAGTCCCTCATCCACAGACTTTCCGATTGTCGTTATCGTGTTTGATCAGGACGACGTTATCGTCAAGTCTCATGCCGTGCTTTCTGAGATGGAGGGGCAGGCCTACATCGTGGAGACACTAGCTCATCTGCGCCAACTCGACTATCTCGATAAACCCTCCTAAGTCGATCAGGCGCGCTGGGAGAGTGCCACTATCGGTTCATGCCTATCAGGGGACATAAAGCTGGGGACTAGACGTAACAGTACGCTAAAAATCACCCGCGCAGCATTCTCTTTATTGCTAACGTCTATCCATATGATCGATAAGAATAATTCCTCCGAAAGCAAAGACTGCAACGCCGGCATCGAGTAGAAGGTATTTACTGAAATCCGAAAAAGAGAAATTACTGACAAGCTCCAGAGTGCTGGCTCCAAAATTCATATCGTTCTTCCATTGAGGCGCTATCGTGAGGTTTGCTGAGAAATCCAGACTGCGTCCGCAGACGAGTCGTAGCGACAACGTCGCAGCGCCAGGATTGTTTCGACAAAGTGGAGATGGGGCTCGGCAGCAGCCCTCGGCGAGCAGGGCTGGCCTGAGCCGCGCCACCGGCGCGAAATAACAAAAGACCCGGCACGCCGTTGGGAACGTACCAGGCCAAGTATTCGGAGACGCCACCGGTATGGGAAACCGTGGCATCATCTGAACCAACGGCCCCGGCAATAGTTTCGTAAGAAAAACAAAAACCCGGCTCCGGACAGGCGACAACCAAACCGAGGGCCGGGTTAGGGTAAAAGTCTCTCGCTGTTTCTGTTGTGACAGCCCGCATTTAGCCATTCGGCGCAGCGGTACGCTTTGATATGGGTCAAGAGATTAAAAAGACCCGGCTCGTTGGGGAGCCGGGCCAAGTCCTGCAGATGAGCGCAACGGGATTGGGAATTCCGTTGCGGCAGGTAACCGCTGGAGCACAGAAGGGTTCCGCCAGGATAACAAAAAACCCGCTTTGGGCGGGCTTACTTGCGTTGATCGACGCCTACTTCTTGCGCGCGCCCTTTGCCGCTGTCCGCCTGCCCTTACCACCGAGTCCCATTGCCTTCGCCATGGCCGAGCGCTCGGCAGCATAATTCGGAGCTACCATAGGGTAGTCGTCGGAAAGCCCCCACTTTGCGCGATACTGGTCTGGTGTCATCTCATAGGAGGCCATCAGATGGCGCTTGAGCGATCTAAATTTCTGCCCGTCTTCGAGGCAGATGATGAAATCCGGCGTGACCGACTTCTTAATGGGAACTGCCGGAACAAGCTTGACCTCGGGGACGGGGACGGCCGCAGCCTCGCCAGCAGCCAAGCGCTGCAGTGACGAATGCACCTCACCGATGATTCTTGGCAGGTCTGCCGCTGCGACCGAATTGTTAGAGACGTAAGCGGCAACGATTTCCGCGGTGACGGTGATGTTGCTATCGTCCATTCTGGGACCTGCCATGACAAGGATCATCGATATCGCCTGGTGCACCGGCCGGTCGCTCAGACTCCGATTGTGACGGAAATATTATACTGCGCCCGGCCAAATGAAAGTATCCATTAGGCGGTATCACTGTAAGCGCTACGCCGATCTCCTCGTGCGGTGCATGAGATGAATGTGCCAAGAATGCCTCCGATCGCGAGAGAGGGAGGGCCGACGTGGGAGCAGACGGCAAAATGGACGTCCATTTGGGCGTCTCGACAACTGGCTACGCA
>JAATFR010000400.1 GCA_015655095.1 Hyphomicrobiales bacterium
CGATTGCCGGGTGCATGGCAGGGGTAATCACGCTGATGGCTCCGAGCAGGATTAGCATGGCCCCGCCCATGGCGACGCCGATCCGGCGGGCCCAGTCCGCAAGCTCTCCCTGTGTCTTCATCACCAGCCAGGTGGCGCCGAGAAGCGCGTAGGCGGCGACGACGCCAAGCCCGGTCAGCACTGTGAAGGGGGTGAACCAGTCGAAAACGCCACCCGCGAAGCGATCGTTTGCCACGGTTACACCCTGAACGACGCCGCCGACCAGAATGCCCTGCATGAAGGCGGCGACCAGTGAGCCGCCGAAGAAGGCGCGGTTCCAGATATGGATGCTGGTATGGGCCGAATGTCGGAACTCGAACGAGACGCCCCGGAAAATGAGGGCGAACAGCATGGTGAAGAGCGGAATATAGAAGGCCGGAAGCGCGATCGAGTAGGCGAGCGGGAACAGGACGAGGAGGCCGCCGCCGCCCAGAATGAGCCAGGTTTCATTGCCGTCCCAGATCGGGGCAACAGAATTCATGATGGTGCTGCGGGCATGGTCGTCGGGGGCGAACGGGAACAGAATGCCGACGCCGAGATCGAACCCGTCCAGCATCACATACATGAGAATGGCAAAGGCGATGGCCGCCGCCGAGATGAGGGTGAGGAGTTCCATGGCCGTCTTCTCCTATTCCGCGGGGATGACGAGACCGGGGCGCGCGCCCTGGATCGCTTCGGGCGCATCGCCCGGGTCGAGAGGCAGATCGGGGCCACGCCGGATCAGCTTGACCATGTAGTAGAGATAGGCCCCGAACAGCGCGCCATAGACGAGCAGGAAGGCCGTCAGGCTGACCGCGATGGTCTGGGCGTCGATGACCGGGGAAACGCTGTCCTTCGTTCTGAGGAAGCCATAGACGGTATAGGGCTGGCGGCCAATTTCGGCGACCCACCAGCCCGCCACCGTGGCGACGAAGCCTGCCGGGAGGAACAGCGCCGAGGTCCGGTGCAGCCAGACCCAGTCATGGAGTTTGCCCCGGATGCGCGCGAGGACGCCCCAGAGCGCGATGCCGAGAAAGCAGAAGCCAAGGCCGACCATCACCCGGAAGGACCAAAAGACGAGGCCGACGGGAGGACGGTCCTCGGCGGCGACGTCCTTGAGGCCGGGCAGCACGCCTTCCATCTCATGGGTGTTGATGAAGCTGCCGAGTTTGGGAATCGAAATTTCCAGATGGTTCTTCTCGGCCTTGGCGTCGGGCAGGGCGAACAGGATGAGGGGCGCGCCGGGCTGCCTGTCCCAGTTGGCTTCGATCGCCGCCGTCTTCATCGGCTGGTATTCGAAGACTTCCAGCCCATGGGCGTCGCCGAGCACGATCTGGAGGGGGGCCAGCACCATCATCGCCCACATGCCCATGGAGAAGCCCTTGCGCGCAATGGCGAGGTGTTCGCCGCGCAGCAGGTAGACCGCCGAAATGCCCGACACCAGAATAGAGGTGGTGAGGTAGGACGCCGTCACCATATGGGCGAGGCGGTAGGGAAAGGAGGGGTTGAAGATGGCCTTGAACCAGTCCGTGGTCACGAAATGCCCGGCTGCGACGTCGAACACCGCGCCTGCGGGCGTCTGCATCCAGCTGTTGGCAGAGAGAATCCAGAAGGCCGAGAGCAGTGTACCGCCTGCGACAAGGCAGGTGGCGAGGAAATGGAGCTTCGGCCCCACCTTGTCCCAGCCAAACAGCATGATGCCCAGAAAACCTGCTTCGAGGAAAAAGGCGGTCAGCACCTCATAGGCGATCAGCGGACCGACGACCGGGCCCGCGATGCGCGAGAATTCCGAGAAATTGAGCCCGAATTCATAGGAAAGGACGATGCCGGAGACGACGCCCATGCCGAAGGAAAGGGCAAAGACCTTCACCCAGAACTTGTAGAGGTGGATGTAGACCGGTTGCCCTGTTCGCAGCCATTGCGCCTCACACCAGGCCAGAAAGCCGCCCAGCCCGATGGTCAGGGTGGGAAACAGAATATGGAAACTGATGGTGAAGGCGAACTGAAGGCGGGCAAGCAACACGGGATCGAGGTCGGACATGGGGCGATCTCCTGTTCTGGATGGCCACTATAGCCCCGGATTTATTAAAAAATGAATCGTCATTTCGCCTCTGGGGTGTGACGTCGCAGGGCGCTGTGCCGCACAGCCGGATCAGGCCCGGCTTGCCCGGGCTGCCCCGATCCGGTAGGTATCCGCCACCAGACCCGAGGCTTTACCAGCAAAACCGGACCCGATGAGCAAAGGCGAACCATCCACGAAGCCCTCCAGCAAGGTGCGCCGCCCCGCCGCGCGCGTGCCCAAGGGCTTTCGCGACATTTCCGCCGCCACCGTGCGCGCGGAAGCGCAGATGCTTGCCCGCATTCGCGAAGTTTACGAGCGCTATGGCTTTGATCCGCTGGAAACCTCGGCGATCGAATATGCTGATGCGCTGGGCAAGTTCCTGCCCGACGAGGACCGTCCCAATGAGGGCGTGTTCGCCTTTCAGGACGATGATGAGCAGTGGATGGCGCTGCGCTATGACCTGACCGCGCCGCTGGCCCGCTACGTTGCCGAGTATTTCGATGGCCTGCCCAAGCCCTTCCGGCGCTATCAGGTCGGACCGGTCTGGCGCAATGAAAAGCCGGGACCGGGCCGTTTCCGCCAGTTCACCCAGTTTGATGCCGACACCGTGGGCACGCCGACCGTCGCCGCCGATGCCGAGATGTGCATGATGGCGGCGGACTGCTTCGAGGCGCTGGGCATCGCGCGCGGCGGCTATCGCCTGCGGGTCAACAACCGCAAGGTGCTGGACGGGCTGCTTGAGACAATCGGCATCGTGGGCGAGGAGGCGGGGGCCATCGCCACGCGCATGACCGTGCTGCGCTCCATCGACAAGTTTGACAAGCTGGGCCGCTTCGGGGTGGAGCTTCTGCTGGGAGCTGGCCGCAAGGATGAATCGGGTGATTTCACAAAAGGCGCGGGCCTTGAGCCCGGCCAGATCGCACGGGTTCTCGATTACGTCGAATCCGGCCTTGGTGCTGCCGACTCCGATGCGGGTGACCGCAAGGCTGTGCTGGAAGGCTGGCGGGCCGTTGTCGGCGCAAGCGCGCGGGGCAATGAGGGCATCGACGAGTTGCTGGAGATGGACGCCCTGTTCGCCTCGGCGAGCTATGGCGTCGACCGGATCGAGTTCAACTCATGGATCGTGCGCGGCCTTGGCTATTACACCGGCCCGGTGTTCGAATCCGAGCTTCTGTTTGAGGTCAAGGATGAGAAGGGCAACCCGGTCCGTTTCGGCTCGGTCGGCTCGGGCGGGCGCTATGACGATCTCGTGGAGCGCTTCAAGGGCGTGAAGGTGCCGGCCACGGGCTTTTCCATCGGCATCAGCCGCCTTTACACCGCGCTCGATCTGCTGGGGCAGATCCGGCACGACAGCGCGGTCGCGCCGGTGGTGGTGCTGACGTTGGGCGACATGGCCGCCAGCCAGTCCATGGTCCGCGATCTGCGGGAGGCGGGCATCCGCGCCGAGATGTATCTGGGCGGGTCGGGCATGCGTGCGCAGGTCAAATATGCGGACAAGCGCAGCGCGCCGGTCGCCGTCATCGAGGGCGAGGATGAGCGCGCCCAAGGCATCGTCACCCTGAAAGACCTGATCCTCGGGGCGGAAATGTCCCGCGAAATCGAGGATAACGCGAAATGGCGTGAAGGCCAGCCCGCGCAGGTCAGTGTGCCGCGCGCGGAACTGGTGCAAGGGGTGAAGGACATTCTCGCCCGCCACGGGCTCCATAGAAGCGGCCTTTGAGCCGCTTTTCGTTTCCCGCCCCGATCCATGATATATCGTCCGCCTCTGGTGGATTGCTGCAAACAGGCCAGTTTCATGACGCGAACTGACATGACCTCCGTACCAGCCGCGCGCAACGCCGCCGCCTTAAAGGCGCGCGACGTGTTCGAGCGCGCCGCGTGCGTGCCCATCGAGCCCGCGATCCTGCAACCCGCGGAGCTTTTCCTTGATCGTTCCGGCGAGGATATCCGCCGCCGTCTCTATCTGTTCAATGATCCGGGCGGCGCGGAGCTGTGCTTGCGCCCCGATCTGACTATCCCCGCCTGCCGCCACTACCTTGATAACAACGGGACAGGCAGCTCTGCGCGCTACACCTATTGCGGCCTTGCCTTCCGTTACCGCGAGGATGGCGGCCCGTCGGAATTCCTGCAAACCGGTGCGGAGTTCTTCGGTCATGAGGACCGGGCGGGCGCGGATGCGGAAGCCATGGGCCTCTGCATCGAAGCCGTATGCGCGGCGGGGCTCGAGCGCTTCGAGATCGAGCTGGGCGATCTTGCCCTGTTCGATGCGCTGATCGACGCGCTCGA
>JAATFR010000027.1 GCA_015655095.1 Hyphomicrobiales bacterium
CGGCTGACGGCCCAGGGCATCAAGGTCAATGTAACGGCCATTTTGACGCTGAACCAGGTTGCGGCCGTGGTTGATGCTCTGGAGGCGGATGTGCCCGCCATTGTATCGGTTTTTGCCGGGCGCATCGCCGATACGGGGGTCGATCCCATTCCTGTCATGATGGCGACAGTTGGCATCTGTTCGCTCAAGCCGAAGGCTGAGGTTTTGTGGGCAAGCCCGCGCGAGGTGCTGAACATCTATCAGGCGCGCGATTGCGGTTGCCAGATCATTACCGCGACGCCGGACATACTTAAGAAACTCGATATGTCGGGCATGAATCTCGACCGGCTTTCGCTCGATACCGTCGCGATGTTCTATCGCGATGCGCTTGCCGCCCAGTTCAAGCTCTGATTCAAATTTTGCCCCCGGATTCTCATGTACAAGGCACTCGTTTTGGCGGCAGGCATGGGCAGCCGCATTCGTCCGGTTGCAGGCGATCTGCCAAAACCGCTGGTCCCGTTCGGCGGGGAGCCTATTCTTGCTCATAATCTGCGCTGGCTGGCGTCATCCGGTGTAACGGACGTGTGGATCAATCTACATTTTCAGGCGGAGATGATTTCCAGCCTTGTCGGCGATGGCGCCGGTTCCGGGCTTCATGTCCGCTATATTTTCGAACCTGAACTGCTGGGGACGGCGGGTGCGCTTGGCAACCTCGGCGACATTTTCAATGATCGCATGTTCGTCATCTATGGCGACAGCATTCTGCGCATGGATCTGGGTGCGCTGCTGGAAAAACATGCGGATACCGATGCGGATGTAACCATTTCACTGTTTGACCGGGACGCTCACGCCCATACCGGCATCGCCGGGGGGCGGGTGGAAATCGCGCCGGATGGCCGCGTCACCGGCTTTGTCGAAGGGGCGTTGCCGCCGGATGGCGGCGGGCGCGATCTGGTCAATGCGGGCGTCTATGTCTGCGAACCCAATATCAAGGCGCTCATTCCACCTGCGCGGTTGGTCGATTTCGGCCGCGACGTCTTTCCCGCCATGCTGGCGCGCCACGATCCGCTCTTTGCCCATGTCATCGAGCCGGATGGCTATTGCCTCGGTCTTGATACGCCTGAAAGCTTTGCCGCTGGTGAAGCCTTGCTGGCATCCGGCCGGATCAAATTCTCATGACGTCTGGCAGGGCGGCGATTTTTCTCGACCGCGACGGGGTCATCAATGCCGTCATCATGCGGGACGGCAAGGTTTCGTCCCCATGCCTGTTGTCCGAGTTCGTGCTGGAGCCGGGCGTCGAGGAGGCTCTTTCGGAACTCAGGCGGTCCGGCCTCCTGCTTTTCGTCGTGACCAACCAGCCCGATATCCGTCGTGGCCTGCTGAGCCCACAGTCACTTGATGCCATTCATGCGCGGCTGCGGGCCTTGCTGCCCGTTGATGATATCGCCTTCTGTCCCCATGATAATGTCGATGAATGTGATTGCCGAAAGCCAAAGCCCGGCATGTTGCTTGACCTGGCGAAACGCTGGCATGTCGATCTGTCGCGATCTTTCATGATCGGCGATCAGGACCGCGACATTGAATGTGGACGAAGGGCTGGTTGCATCACAATCCTGTTAGGTAAATCCTATAATTCCGGATTAGAAGCCAAAGCCGACTATCTGGTTTCCGACATCACCGCCGCTGCCGGGGTTATCCTTGCAGCACAACCCTAGTCGAGGCGTCCATCATGTTTGCCCAGCACTTTCTCGACTCGATCCACAAGGCGATCGACTCCTTTGATCTGACCATCATCGACAAGATGGCCGCAACGCTTGCCGCAGTGCGCGAGCGGGGCGGGCGTCTTTTCATTGTCGGGTCGGGCGGGGGTGCCGGCCATGCCAGCCACGCGACCAATGACTTCCGCAAGATCTGTGGTTTCGAGGCCTATTGCCCTAGCGACAATGTCTCGGAACTGACCGCCCGCATCAATGACGAGGGCTGGGACGTCAGCTATTCCAACTGGCTGATCGGCAGCAGGCTTCGCGCCGAGGACGGCATTCTTGTTTTCTCGGTTGGCGGCGGAAGCGTTAACCCGCCGGTCAGCGTCAATCTGGTCAAGGTGCTTCAGCTTGCCAAGGCGCGAGGCGCATCGATCACCGGCGTTGTCGGGCGCAACGGTGGGTATACGGCGGAAATCGCGGATGCCTGCGTTGTCGTGCCGAGTATAGATGAAGCGCTCATAACCCCCATTGTGGAGGGTTTGCAGGCCGTGGTCTGGCATCTGCTGGTTTCTCACCCCGTTCTTTCGATGAACAAGGGGCGTTGGGAGGAACTGGGCGGCAGCGTAGCGAAAAGCGCATGATCGTTGTACGGACACCTTTGCGGGTTACACTGGGCGGCGGCGGCACGGACCTCAAAAGCTATTATCAGCATAGCGGCGGATTCATTTTCGCGCTGGCGCTTGATAAATATATTCGCGTCATGTGTCAGCGGCCGCTCTTCGACAGCCGGGTTACGGTGACAGGCCCCGATAATGAGGTGGTCGAGCGCAGCGCTGACGTGAAGCACAGGCTCATTCACGCCGCCCTGACCCGCCATGGTATCGAGGACCGGTTCGAGATTGCGTCGATGGCCGACATTGCAGGCGGCACAGGCCTTGGCTCGTCGAGCTGCTTTCTGGTCGGTCTGCTCAATGCCATCCATGCCATGAAGGGTGAAACCCTTTCCGCGCAGGAGATCGCGGAGGAGGCGTGCGATATTGAAATCGGCCTGCAAGCCAGCGGCATCGGCAAGCAGGATCAGTACATGGCCTCTTTCGGCGGCCTGACCACGCTTGAAATCGCGCCTGACGGCAAAATCGACGTGGCGCGGGTGATACTGGCCCCTGAAATCGAAAACAGGTTCATCGAGCGCACGCATATCTATTATACCGGACTGCGCCGCGATGCGGCCGTGGTGCTGGCGGACCAGAACAGCGCCATGAACGAGGAGGGTAGCGGCGCGCGCAAGCGCGTGGAAAACAGCCTCGACTTTATCAGGGACCTTGGTTATCGCATCCTGGAAAGCTGGAAAAGCGGCGACTTCGATGGTTGGGGCCGCATGCTTGATGAACACTGGCGTCACAAGAAGCAATTGTCCGCGAAGATAAGCTGGCCCCATATCGACGAAATCTATGACCGTGTGCGACGTGATTTCAATGTTCTGGGTGGCAAGGTTCTGGGGGCCGGCGGTGGCGGCTTTCTGATGCTTTACTGCGCTGGTGACGGAAAGGCGCTTGAGGATTTCATGGCGCGCAACATGATGCCCCGCCTTCGCTATGGCATCGACCGGTCCGGTTCGAGCATCATCCCGGGGGTCTGATGGCGGAGGCGGGAATGGCATATTTCATTTCGGCTTTCGGCAACCCGGTGGTGGCGCTGCCGGCGGCGGCCGTTCTCACGCTTCTGCTTTTCCATGCCCGCCATGTGCGGGTTGCCATAAATTATGTGACCGCCATTGTCGGGCTGTTTATTTCAGCCGCCATTCTGAAAATTATTTCGCGCAGTCTGGGCGAGTCATTTGTAGGTACGCCCTGGCATCTGTCCATCGGCGCGCCAAGTGGCCATGCGTCCCTGTCCACCATCGTTTATGGTGGCGCAGCCGCGATTCTGCTCCATGCCGCAGGAAGGCTGGGAGCGGCTGGCGCCTTTCTGCTTTTCCTGATCCTGCTGTCAGGCATCGCGGTTACCCGGATAACGCTTGGCACCCATACGCCGATGGATGTCGTCACAGGCATTATCCTCGGGATGATATTCGTTGTGCCGGTTGCCATTGCCGCGGCTCGGGAGACATGGGATGTCCGTCCGCTGAATGCGGTGGTTGTGGTCGTGGGAATGATGCTCGTGGCCTTTGTTGCCAATGTGAGCGGGCTTCGCATCACCAGCGATATTGTTTTCTGAGTTTATTTACTTTTCCCAAATATGGCTAACGAAGTGGTAGAATCATTTCGGGCAAAGAGCCGGTAAACCGGCCATGAAACCAGTCGGGGAATAGAATCATGAAAATCAAAGGGACTGCTCTTGCGGCTGGCCTGCTTGTTTCCGCAGCCATATGGGGAACTGCTGTCGATGCGCAGTCTGCGCCGCCAGTACAGGTACCTGTTCAGCCGCAGGGGCGGGTACAGGACCGCTATTCCAGCCTTGTCGTTTACGGCGACAGCTATGCAGACAATGGCAATCTGATTAACGGCGCGCTTGTCGTGCCGGGGCAGCCTTATCCCCGTCACACGACGGGCAATCTGGGCCTTCTGGGCTTTCTTGCCTATCCGACCTCTCTTCAGGGCCAACTTGGCCTCCCTGATTCCGGCATGTTTAATTACGCCTATGCCGGCGCGAATTCCGGACCTGGCCTACCCCCTTCTCTGCTTGGTTTCGGTCAGCAGATTGACAAGTCGCTCGCGCTTGGCCAGCGCTTCGGCGAAAGGGATCTCGTCGTCATCAATATCGGCGGCAATGATGGCGGCGTGTCCTCCGGTGGGCTCAAGCTGGCGGATGTACCCGCCACGGCGGCCACGGCCGCGACGAACATCGGCAATGGCGTTCGCACGCTTGTGAATGCGGGCGCCCGAAATTTCATGATCAACACCTTCGATGATACGAGCATCATCCCCAATGTCTCCAGCGGCATGTACGGTCAGGAAGCGATTGCTGCGAACAGGCTTTACGGGTCTCTGCTCTATGCGCAGGAGCAGGCGGCGCTCGCGCCATTTGCTGAAAGCGGCGTGAGAATCTTCACATTCAATCTCAGCCAGTTCGGCCGGCAGGTGGATGCCAGTCCGGCCCTGTATGGATTTACGAACGTCTCCACCCCTTGCGCGAATACGCCTGCCTGCGCCACGCCTACATCTCCGGGGCAGTACACCAACGCCACCTTCGATGGCCTGCATCTGACAACGGGGGCCTTCCTTCTGGCCGCGCGTTACATGGATAATCTGCTGCTGGCGCCAACAACATTCCCCGGACAGGTCAGCTTTGCACAAGCCATTACCGGCAGTTTCACCTCATCGACGCTCAACCGTCTTGATGCAAATCATTACGCGCCAGGGGATGAGGCGAAGCCTTTTTCCTTCTATATGAATCTGGCGGGCGCAAAGGGAGATAATGATGGCAACAGCGATGCGACCGGTTATCATTATAATTCCCTTGGCGGCACGCTTGGTTTTGATTACCAGCTCAACGCCCAGCTCGCTCTGGGCGGCGTCTTTGCCTATTCAAGCCCGAACGTGAAGCTCGATGACGGGGCAGGGCACTATGATACGGACAGCTATCAGGGCGCGGTCTATGCTTCCTATACCTCGGATCACTGGGTTGCCGATGCGCTCGCCGGATATGGGCGGACCAGCTACGATCTGGATCGTCCTGGCATCATCGACACCATCCGCGGCAATACCCACGCCAACAGCTTCTCGCTGGCGGCGAAGGCAGCCTATCTGTTCGATCTGGGCGTGCTGCGCGTTGGCCCTCTGGGCGGTTTGGCCTACACGCACTCGAAGGTCAACGGTTACACGGAATCAGGCGATCCGCTCCTGACCTTCAATGTCGGCGGCCAGACGCTTGCGAGTCTGACAGGCAGCGCGGGCGTACAGCTCAGGATTCCTTTCGAGGTGGCTGGCCATGCTGTGAACCCTTATCTCAACCTTACCGCCGAACATGATTTTCATGACGGCGACCGCACGCTTAAGGTCAGCGAAACACAGGCGCCGCTGCTGCCGATCTTCACCCGTGTCGACGGCGACGGCACGGACACATATGGCAGGGTACAACTGGGCGTGAGCGCGTCCCTCACCGACAGCCTTTCTCTTGTCGCGAATGGCGGCACGACGTTCGGCCGGGACAATGGCTATGATCTGGCAGGCAATATCGGGCTGAGCTACCGTTTCTAACGGGTCGGATGGCAGGAGGCTTGCATATATCTGGTCGAATGATCAGATATATGCAGGCTCTCTTTATCTCATCCGGAAATGAAAAATGGTATCCAGCACACCGCCTGAAATCGCCGCGCCCGCCCTTCTGCGCAACAGCCGGATCGACGGGCCGCTGGTTGAGCAGGCGAGGGTGGATCTGGCGGCCTGTTTTCGCATGGCAGCCCGTCTCGGTATGCAGGAGGGCATTTGCAATCATTTTTCGGTGCTGGTGCCGGGCTGCGATGATCTGTTCATGGTCAACAGATATGGCTACGCCTTTAATGAGATTACCGCCTCGAACCTGCTGATCTGCGATTTCAACGGCAATGTTCTGGCCGGAGATGGCGAGCCGGAGGCAACCGCGTTTCATATCCATGCCCAGGTGCATAAGCGCCGCCCCCGGGCGAGAGCCGCCTTTCATACCCATATGCCGAATGCCACAGCGCTCTGCATGATCGAGGGCGATCCGCTGGTCTGGGCCGGTCAGACCGCGCTCAAGTTCTACGGCCGCACCATCGTCGACGAACGCTATAACGGCCTCGCCCTCGATGAGTCGGAAGGCAAGCGCATTGCAGCGGCCATGGGTGAGGCGGATGTGGTCTTCCTGAAGAACCACGGCGTCATGGTGGTCGGGCCGACCATCGCGGAGGCCTGGGACGACCTCTATTATCTGGAACGGGCCGCCGAGGTGCAGTTGAAGGCCATGAGTTCAGGCCGCAAGCTTGTGCCTGTCGCCCCCGATGTGGCGCTCAATACCTATGAGCAGATGCGCCGGAGCGACCCTGAAGATGCACATTTCCATCTTGAAAGCGTGAAGCGCACGCTGAGCCGCCTCGAACCTGATTTCGCCGGATAAGGCTGCATTACCACTTTATAAAATTGGCCACACCGTAATTGACGACGGTCATGATGTATTTCGACCAGTGGTCATAGCCGGGACTGCGCCCGTTCACAGCCGTGAAATGGGCGCCGTCTTCGGTTTGGAACTCCCCGGGTTTTCCCATCATCAGCGAGGTGACGTAATAGCAGGGCGTCACCACATTCTTTAAAAGCGCGTCGAGCCGCTCAACCTTGTGGGGCGTTTTGGGGAAAATGCTCTTGTCCTGCCCATAGGGCGGCCCGACCCAGATGCAGGAGGCGCCGCCGCTCTTTATCTGTTCGGCAATCGTCGAGGCCTGGTCCCAGATCCATGAGCGGGGAAATGTTGCGTCATCATTCGTGTAGCCGCCCATGGCGTCACCCAGAATGATGACCACGAGATTGGGGTGATATTTGGCAAGGAGCGCCTGAATGCTTTCAGACGGCTTGCCATTCGGCACCAGCTTGAAAGTCGGCTTTTGCTTGGGGGTGGCTTCCACGGAACAGTTGGTCGGCTCGCCGCCCTCAATATAGGACGACGCATTGTTGCCGCAGGCCGCCTCGATATAAACGGAGGCGCCTTCCTTCGTCATGGTTTCATAGAGAGGTTCCGACAGACGATGCGGGTGGGCCATGTGGCTGTCGCCCAGAATCAGAACACTCAAGCCAGCCATCAGGAGCGGCGTCGTTGCCATTCTCGTTCCAGTAAATAATTGATCCGCGGGGCGAGATGGATGCCGGTCATATTGAGCGATCACCCAGATAATGGAGAAGTTGATTTAACTATTAAAGGATTTGCACCTGATTTTCCAGCTTCTGAAAGAATTGCTTTGGCGAGATTTGTTCGCGTTTTCTCAATGCTGCAAGAGTTCGTTCAGTGAAATACAAGGATGATCGGTTCTGATCATATGCAGACCCGATCAATTTATAGCCCTTATTCAGATGTCATGGACCTTGGTTCCTGTGGCTGAGAATATGTGGGAAGATTGTCGCACCTCATCAAAACGCCGCTCTTTACCCAAAATCAGCTTTGACAAAACTTGCGCCGCTTATTATCCATATAAAACTGATAGAGATTTATCTAATAAGCGCAGGGTCTGCATATGAGCAAGATGGTGGAGAAACCGGGTTCTGTCCTCGTCTGCCATGGCGCGGGCTGGTGTCTCTGCTCCCCACAACGGGCAGCTTATCCCTGACGCGCAGGCTAAGCCGCATTCGTCCCTGTCGGCGTGTTTGCTACCGGACAGGGCGCAGGCTTGTGGCCTTCACATAACTTCAGATCATCATCGGCAGTCCGGCGCTTCATCAGCGACGGCCGTTTCACTCAAAGGTGTCTTTATGTCTGCGACTTCTTTTTTCTGGTTTCTGCCCAGCGGGGGCGACGGGCGCTATCTGGTGTCGCCAGTCGGCAAGCGTCCGATCACGCGCAAGCTCGCCCAGCAGATCACTACGGCTGTGGATACGCTTGGATATGACGGCATGCTGCTGCCGACGGGAGCCGCATGCGAGGATGCCTGGATCACGGCGTCCACCCTTATTCCATTGACGGAGCGCCTCAAGTTTCTGGTCGCCATCAGGCCCGGCCTGATCACCGCGCCGGTGGCGGCCCAGATGGCAGCGACCTTCGACCGGTTTTCCGATGGCCGTCTTCTGGTCAATGTCGTCGCGGGCGGTAATACGGACATGCAAAAAGCTGAAGGCATGTTTCTGGACCATTCAGAACGTTATGCGCAGGCGGATGAATATCTGACTGTGTGGCGCAAACTGCTGTCGGGTGAGACCGTCAATTTCCATGGCAAGCATGTGCAGGTTGAGAATGCGCGGCTCAATTTCAAGCCGGTTCAAAAGCCGTATCCGCCGGTTTTCTTTGGTGGATCGTCTGATGCCGGGATCAGCGTTGCTGCCAAACATGCCGATACCTATCTGACCTGGGGCGAGCCCCCGGCTATGGTCGAAAAGAAAGTAGCTGAAGTCCGCAAGGCCGCCGCCGCCGAGGGTCGCACCGTCAAATTCGGCATCCGCCTCCATGTCGTTGTGCGTGATACCGTGGACAAGGCCTGGGAAGCGGCCAATGATTTGCTGCGCGATGTCGACGACAATGTCATTGCAAAATATCAGGCAGCACTCAGCCAGGGCGAGTCCGAAGGGCAAAAGCGGATGCTGTCCTTACACGGTGGACGCCGCGACAATCTGGAAATAAGCCCTAATCTTTGGGCGGGCGTCGGCCTTGTGCGCAGTGGTGCGGGCACGGCGCTGGTGGGAGACGGCAAGACCGTTGCGGCCCGGATCGCGGAATATCGTGACATCGGCTTTGAGACGTTCGTTCTGTCTGGTTATCCCCATCTTGAGGAAGCCTACCGCTTTGCCGAGGATGTGATTCCGATTGTCCGTCAGCAGGAGGGCGAACAAGCATCAGCGCCTCTCTGGCAGACCGCATCAGCCAGCTAACAACCTTGTTTTGAATGTATTTTGCTTGATCCGTGTGGGCCATGCCGATAGTTCCGTTATCGGCATGGCCCACACGGCATTCCCGCACATGTATATATATCGTGTAAAGAATATTTCATTCTGACAGGCATTAAACAGGCATGTAAGTATGGCTGGTCGGCAACAGTGCTGAAAGATAAATTGATTTATGAATAATCAATATTGAATTAATAGAGTTTATTGACAATTCTTCGACTTCTCTGCGGAATTATTCTTTAGACGATGTATTTGAAGGCCCGGTCAGGGCGTTCCAGGCGAAGCCTACATCCAGACCCATGGGGCAGGTCTTCATATGCCGTCTCCGCAGGAAATTTGCATAGCAGCGCGCCATAACCGGATCGCGCCAATCTGAGTGGGGTACAGAATGAGTGTGAGGGACGGGGCAGGCCTGCAAAAGCCGGTATTGCGCTTTATAGGACAAAAATGGGTGCTAGGGGCGGTTGCGGGGGCTCTGCTGGCCGGCGCTGCGCCTGCGCGCGCGGCCGATGCAGTGTCCCCCGCGCCGGTGGCGCAGGCGGCGGAAGGTGGAAAAGAAACTGCGCTGGCCTCGGATACACAGGTTCAGGATGTGGTGGTCACCGCCCGCAAGCGCAAGGAGCGCTCGCAGGATGTCCCCATCGCGATGACCGTTGTCGGCAAGCAGCAGTTGCAGGACCACCAGATCAGCAATGTTCGCCAGCTCTTTCAGGAAGTGCCGACCTTACAGGTGATCATTCCCAATTCGAGAAACGCCAGCCTCAATATTCGCGGCATTGGCAGCTCGCTCGCCAATGACGGTCTGACGAGCCCGGTCGGCGTCTTCGTGGATGGAGTCTATTACGCCCGCCCGGGTGCGGCGACCTTCGACCTGGTCGATATGGATCGCATTGAGGTGCTGCGCGGACCGCAGGGAACGCTGTTCGGCAAAAACACTATCGCAGGCGCGCTCAACATCTCCACGCTGTTGCCGAGCTTCACACCTGAAACCACCGCGGAGGCCTCGATCGGCAACTATTTCTACAAGCAGTTTAAGGGCACCACCACAGGCCCGGTTAGCAAGGATCTTGCTTACCGTGTTTCGGCTTCATGGACTCGTCGTGACGGCTTCCTGACCAATACCCGGACGGGGCAGAATCTGAATGACTACAAGGATCTCTCGCTGCGTGGGCAGATCTATTATGTGCCGAGCGACAATTTCAATTTCCGTCTGATTGCCGATTACGACAAGCAGACCCTCAATTGCTGCAACTCGACAGGCATCAAGGACGTTATTCCTACGACGTCTTCGGGCGCGGCTTTCCCGAACGGGTTCCTGCAGCGCGCGGCCAAGCTTGGCTATACGCCCAAGTTCGGCGCAAGGTCCAACGAGACGGATATCGACTCGCCCCAGAATATCGTGACCCATCAGCAGGGCATTTCGGCAACGGCGAACTGGAATCTTTGGGATGGCTATACGCTCAGCTCCATCTCGGCCTATCGCCAGTGGGCCTTCGACCCGAACAATGATTTTGACTTTATCGGCCTGCCTGTCCTGACAAACAATGACACCAATTCTCATCAGGAGCAGTTCAGCCAGGAAGTTCGGCTGAGTTCGCCGGGCGGTCGGCGGTTTGAATATGTTCTGGGCCTCTATTATTTCTGGGAGCTGATCCAGAGCACGAATGACACGACCCTCGGCTCTTCCGCATGGGGCTGGATCTCGCAAGGTGCGCCTGCACTTGCCGCTGTCGGCCCTGTGCTTGGCAATGCTGCCTTGACCGGTTTGACGCAGCTTCAGCACGCCGAGCCCAAGACCAACAGCTATGCCGGATATGCTCAGGGCACCTATCATGCAACGGATGCGCTCGATGTAACGGCGGGTCTTCGCTATACCTACGAGAAGAAAAGCGTCAATCTCGTCCAGTATAACGTCAATCCCGCCGTGCCAGCCGCGCTTACCGGCGCAACGCCTGTCCTGCGCCTGATCCAGAGCGGTGTGCTTCCGGGCGGCTCATTCTCGCAGAAATATTCGGAAGGAAACCCCTCCGGCACCCTGAGCGTGGGATACAAGTTCAATCCCAATGTGCTTGGCTATGCCTCCTACTCGCGGGGCTATCAGTCGGGTGGCGTGAATGTCGGACTTGTCGCCACGGGCTTGACCCAGACCGTCGACCCCGAAACAGCCAATTCTTATGAAGTGGGTCTGAAGTCGGAATGGTTCAACCGCAGGCTTCAGGTCAATCTCGCCGCCTATCTGGAGGACATCAACGACTATCAGGCCAATTCCGTCGTGAATACGGCAACCACCAGCACCAGCTTCATCTCCAATGTCGGCAAGGTGCAGACAAAGGGGCTGGAGCTTGATGCCAAGGCGCTGCCTTTCAAGGATCTGCTCCTGACTGCATCAGCGGCCTACACCGATGCCATTCTGAAGAACTACAAGGATGCGCCATGCCCGCCTGAAACGCTGGCTTCGAGCTGCAATCTTTCGGGCACGCAGGCGCCGGGCTCCTCCAAATGGGCGGCTTATACAAGCGCCACCTATTCCCATGCGCTGGATGACTGGGGTCCGCGTGAACTGATCGGCTATGTCAGCGCTGATTACAGTTTCCGCTCCCGGTTCCAGAACGGCCCGAACTCCGCCTATCAGTGGGCGCCGAGCTATGGCATCGCGGACCTGACTCTGGGTGTGCGTTTCGACGACAAGTCATGGGATCTGTCGATCTGGGGGCACAATCTGTTCGACAAGGTCTATTACACGGCCATTGGCTCACTTGCCTTCAATGTCGGTGCCACCACCGCCTTCCGCGGCGACCCGCGCATGGTCGGCCTCACGCTCCGTCACACCTTCTGACGGGTTTGAAAACGAAAACAAAAGCCCCGGATCCAGAAGGACCCGGGGCTTTTTATTCAGTCTCCGGTTCAGTCGATGATGTGAAAAAACGAGCCAGTCACGCGCCCGCGTCGCCCGCCGGTTTCCGCCACCGGGGTGCCGCCTGCGTCCTCCACCTTGAACAGGGGCTCATCGCTGCCCGTGGTCAGGGTGCGGGCATAATGGAATTCATGGCCTCGGAAATTCCGGCCCTCAGGCCCGATGGCGGCATCGGCCATCAGCGTGGCCGAGCGGTAGCCAAGATGGAATTGGCGGTTGGAGAAATCGGTTTCGAGATCGAGCAGCCCCGCCATGGCGTGACGTGTGCCATCCGCGTCGATCAGGCCTTGGCCCAGCACCATATAGCCGCCGCACTCGCCATGGACGGGAACGCGCGTTGAGGCCTCGCGAAGGCCATCGAGAAAATGGCGGTTTGCGGCCAGCCTGCCGCCATGAAGTTCGGGATAGCCGCCGGGTAGCCAGACGAGGTCCGCGCCCGCATCCGGCGCTTCATCGGCGAGCGGCGAGAAGGGCATGAGTTCCGCGCCCGCCGCGCGCCAGCCCTCGGCAAGGTGGGGATAAATAAAGGAAAATGCCGTGTCGCGCGCGATGGCGATGCGCTGCGCAGGCGGCGTGATGGCAGCGGCGGGGGCAGGGGCCGCAAATCGATGGCTTGAGGCAGCGGCCCGGATCGAACCCAGATCGCAGCTTGCGCTCACCTCATCGGCGAGCCGGTCCAGCAGGCTTTCCAGCTCCGCCGTCTCGCCAGCCTGCACCAGCCCCAGATGGCGCTCGGGCAGTGCCAGCAGCGCCTGCCGACGGATCGCGCCCAGCACGGGAAGGCCGATCTGCTCTATGGCCTGCCGGGCCAACCGGTCATGGCGCTCGCTCGCCACCTGATTGAGGATGACGCCTGCAACGGGCACGTCCCTTCGCAGCATGGCGCAGCCAAGCGCGGTCGCCGCCGCCGATTGCGCCTGTCCGGAAACATCGAGCACCAGCAGGACCGGCCAGCCCGCCAGCGCGGCAATGTCCGCCGTTGCGCCGTCACCGGCCGCGCCATCGCGCACCGCGCCGTCGAAGAGCCCCATGGAACCTTCGGCCAGCACCATGTCGCAGCCTTCGCCACGGGCGATCAGCGCATGCAACACGCTTTCGCGCATCGCCCAGCTATCGAGGTTGAAGCTCGGCCTGCCGGTTGCGGCGGTATGGAAGGCAGGGTCGATATAGTCCGGTCC
>JAATFR010000284.1 GCA_015655095.1 Hyphomicrobiales bacterium
CATGCTGCGCCGCGACATGCGGCGACACGGCTGGGATATAGCAGCCACACCTCCCGCGTGCCACGCCCCCCGCGCAGGGCCGCTGCCATCCCATCAGGCCCCTCCCCCGAAGGCCCCCGACGCAGCCGGGAAAGTCACGGGTTTCCAAAGGCCCCCGGCCTTTGGCGGGTCCAGGGCGGCGCCCTGGCCTTCGCCGCGCCTCACCCTCGGTACGGCACCGGCTCCCGCCCGGAGAAGAAGTTCCAAAATGCGTCATAGACCAGATCCGGGCGATGTTCCGCCGGATAATGCCCCGTCGGGATCGACCAGCCGCGGAAATCGTCCGCCCACGTCGTCCAGGTCTCCACGGGCTTGAGGTGCCGCCCGACATGGCTGTTGCTGCCCCACAGCACCAGCACCGGGCATTCGATCTTCTTCTTGCCGAAATCGGCGCGGTCCATGGCGAGGTCGAGCGTCACCGTGGCGCGGTAGTCCTCGCACACCGCATGGATCTGCTCGGCCGTGGTGCAGCGGGCATATTCCTTGAAGGCCTCGGGCGTGAAGATCTGCAGGCCCACGCCCTTCTTGTTGAGCTTGTACTGGATGTAATAGTCCAGATCGGCGCAGATCAGCTTCTCGGGGAAAGGCGCCTTCTGTGCCATGAAGAACCAATGATAGCTCTCCAGCCCCCAGCCAAGCGTTACATTGGTGAGCAGATGATAGGTCGGGATGATGTCGAGCGCGCAATAGCGCGTCACGCGCTCGGGATGATCGAGCGCCATGCGGAAGCCGACGCGGGCGCCGCGGTCATGGCCGGCGATCGCGAATTGCTCGAAGCCGAGTTCACTCATGATCTCGAAGAAATCCTCGCCCATGGCCCGGAAAGTGTAGGCGGCGTGGTCGGGCCCACCATCCGGCTTGGAGCTGTCGCCATAGCCGCGGATGTCGGGCGCCACGATGGTGAAGCTTTCGGCGAGGGTCGGCGCGATGCAATGCCAGCTGACATGAGTAAGGGGATTGCCATGGATCAGCAGGAGCGGCGGTCCGCTGCCGGCGATGGCGACATTGATCTCGGCGCCCTTGGTTTTCATGCGGCGATAGGTGAAGCCTTCCATCAGGCTCTTGTGGCCGGTCTTGAGGGGCGGCATCGTGCCGGGCGTTGCGTGCTGGTCAGCCATGCTGGTTTCTCCAAGAGCTGTATTGACGTGCTGTTTCGACGAGCTGTTTCTTCCCAAAAAGCCACGGTCAGAGTCTCGCCAGAATTGCTGATTGTCAACAATATTCAGTTGACTTTTATGCGCCGCGGGTCAAAATCGCATGAATGGCGGTGAAACCGCATTCTCCTTTGGTGTCGCAGCGCTCGCACCAGGAGCCTTTCAAAGAGGCTTTTCATGTCAAATCCCTCCATCGCCGCCCTGCCCCGCCTCGCTTTGCTTCCGGGCGACATGACGGGCATCGGACCGGAGATCACCGCCCGCGTCCTGGCGGATGGGCGCCTCAACGATGTCGCCCGCATCATCGCCCTCGGCGACAGGCGCGTCTTCGAACTCGGCGCCCGCGATGCCGGCGTGTCCCTGGCATTCAAGCCGGTCACCGACGTCGAGGCCATCGATTGGGACGCGGCTGAAATTCCGCTCATCGATCTCGGCAATATCGATCCCGCCACCCTGCCCCGCGCCCAGGTCTCGCCGGAATCCGGCAAGCTCACCGGCGACACGCTGGCCGAGGCGATCAACCTTTCCCAGCAGGGCGCCTTCGACGCCATCACCTTCGCGCCCCTCAACAAGGCGGCGCTGCATGCCGGCGGCTGGAAATTTCCGGACGAACACAAGATGTTCGCCCATCTGCTTGGCCACAAAGCCTATTTTTCCGAGATGAACGTGCTCGACGGCCAATGGATGTCTCGCGTGACCTCGCATGTCTCCATGCGCACGGCCCTCGACCAGATCAACCACGACAGCATCATCGAGGCGATCGAGCTGGTGGACCGCACCATGAAGCGCGCCGGCCTCGCCAAGCCGCGCATCGCCGTGGCCGCGCTCAATCCCCATGCCGGCGAGAACGGCCTGTTCGGCCGCGACGAGATCGAGGTCATCGGCCCGGCCGTGAAGGCGGCAGCCGCCACCGGCATCGACTGCAAGGGGCCCTTCCCCGCCGACACCGTCTATATCAAGGCCTTCGCGGGCGAGTTCGACAGCGTGGTCGCCATGTATC
>JAATFR010000344.1 GCA_015655095.1 Hyphomicrobiales bacterium
CTACTCTTCGCATCCGGAACGTTCGCTGACGGAAGCACCGCTCTTCCTCGTTTCCCCGTCAGAAAAACTGCTCGTACTCCGAGGTCTCCAATGATTCCCGTTCCACGCTACTACCGCGCCATGATCGTGCTTTGCGCGCCGATTGCGGGGATGCCGTTCCGCTCGTCCATAGTCCGTGCCGTTGCCGCCCTGTCGCTGACCCAGCTCATTGGCTGGGGCGCCACGTTCTACCTGCCCGCGGTCACAGGACCTGCCATGGCCGGCGAACTGGGCATGGCATTGCCCATGGTCATGGCTGGACCGACAGTCATGCTTGTCGTCATGGCCATGGTGTCCTGGCCGCTGAGCACCGTCTTCGAGCGCCACGGCGCGCGCCCGATTATGGTTCTGGGATCATCTCTGGGCGCCGCCGGCCTGCTGATCATGGGCCTGGCCGATGGTCCGGTGTCCTATGTCCTGTCGTGGATCGTTCTCGGTCTCGCCGGCGCCTGCATGTTGACGACACCGGCGCAGATCGCGGTGACGGAAATCGCCGGCGAGAAGGCGCGGCAGGCGCTCGGTGTGCTGATCCTGGCCGGCGGGCTGACATCGACCATCGTCTGGCCGCTGACGGGGCTTCTGCAGGCGGAGTGGGGCTGGCGCATAACGACGCTGGCCTATGCGGCCCTCATGGCCCTCGTCTGCATGCCACTGCATTGGGCCACGCTTGCCCGCCGGCCCCAAGACGGACCTGGGGAAAAATCCGCCGCGAAGACGATGGCCCAGCTTGTCCCCGTCGACAGGCCGAGTTTCGCCTTGCTGGCCATGAGCTTTGCCGCCAATGGCTTCGTTACCTGGGGCTTTGCCCTTACCATCATCATCCTGTTCGAGGCTGCGGGCCTTGATCACGCCAGTGCGCTGGCGGCCGCTGCCTTCATCGGCCTGGCCCAATGGGCGGGGCGGCTGGTCGATTTCCTTGGCGGCCGGCGCTGGTCGGGCTTCGTCCCCGGCCTTGCCGCCGCCGCCCTGTTCCCGCTGAGCTTCATTATCCTTCTGCTGACCAGCAACTTCGTCGGCGCCATGCTGTTCGCCACGCTCTACGGCATTGCCAGCGGCGTTACCGCCGTCACCCGCGCCACGCTGCCGCTGCAGATTTTTCCCGTCGGCGCCTATGCCCGCGCATCGGCGCAACTGGCCGTGCCGCTCAACCTCTCCTTTGCCGCTGCCCCGCCGGTGTTCGCGGCTATCCTCACCTCCGCCGGTCCCCACGCCGCCCTGTGGCTGGCCTTGGTCATCTCGATTTTCGCCTTCTGTGCGCTTCTCGGGCTTTTGCTGCTGCACCGCCGAATGAATCACGCATCGCAACGGAATCGAATCCTGAAAGTCGATCGAGCCCGGCGCTATGACGTATCGAAATAGCTTTTGAATTCCCTCTGTTTTCCGTGGCGGGCGACCTGAGCGCCATCTTTGCGGCCTGGCTTTGGGCCTTTTCAGGCCCGGAAGCGGGCAGGCGCCTTGCCGACATGCTCAAGATGAGGCCGCGGCAAGGGCAATCAAGGTGACAAAGACACTCAGTGGCGCAAGATGTGAATAGTCGCGGTGGCGCAGAACAGTCAAAACCGCGGCCTCGATGATTGTCGCCCCAAGCGTCACGCCAACAATGCGGCCGGCAGGAAGCGCAATCAGGACGGCGCTCGATATCTCCAGCCCGCCGGTAAGAATGCCCCACCAGCGGGGATAGCCCCACCGGACGAAATCGTTTCGCGTCCCGGACGGGCCGATCACGTTGACGAGGCCTGCGCCAGAGAGCGCGACAACCAGGAACCAGATTGAGAGAACGTGAACCATCTCACTGCGCACCGATCATCATGGCGATGGCAGCCAGGACCATGATCACCGCCGTGAGGCCGTGAATGCCGAAGGCGCTTTTGGCGGAGCCTTTCGCTGCCAGGATGAGCAGCATATCGCCAACGGGGATAATCGCTTCGATCAAAAGGACAATACCGATCTCCCGTTGGACACCCCACACCATAAAGGCAAGCACGAGCAATCCCGCGACGATGTCGCGAACCCCCTTGAGGCGAAGCCACCAGGGGATGTTTGGGCCATCTTCCGGGAGCGGCAGGCCGAAGCTGCCCGCCATGGTTGTCGGGCTCGCGATATAACCGGTCCCGATCATGATAATAGCGAGGGCCACAAGCAACCCGGTGCCGTTCGCAAGCCAATGTATCATACGATCACTCTATCATCGTTACATAATCTATCGTTGCTAGTTTATGCCTTAGCGTTGCTAGATAGTCAAGCGTCGGTATAATTTCTACGCATCAGCCCTGTGGGGCATGGAGATTCGGGAATGGGTATCGCTGAGCGAAAAAGTCGGGAACGGGCCGAGCGCGAAGATCGAATCGTCGCGGCAGCACGCGTCATCGCGGAGAACGAAGGATGGGATGCCGTTACGATTCGCCGCCTGGCGAAAGAAATCGAATACAGCCAGCCGGTCCTCTATTC
>JAATFR010000163.1 GCA_015655095.1 Hyphomicrobiales bacterium
CAGATGGGCGAGCGCGCCGAACAGGGGCCATGTCGCTGGCAGCGGACCTTTCGATGCTGCCAGCGCCGCATCCAACCCTTCTATGATCTTGGGATCATAGGCAAGCTTCGGCACACCATCATGATCGTCATAGGTCCGCCGTGCGAAATCAGTCCATTGCGGGGTCGTGACGTTTGGGAACTTGCGTTCATTGACGCGGCGCAGATGAGCTATGGCTGCGGGCCAGTTCTTGGGTGGCGTCACGGCGCCTGACGCGGCGATCCGCTCCAGCCCGGCGCGTTCGATTGCGGGGCCGACATCATTGAGAACGACACCCGCCAGCGCTGCGGGACGAAGCGCCGCCATCAGCATGGCGATCAGCCCGCCGCGCGAGGTGCCGACGAGTAATACCCGGCCAAGGCCGAGCCCTGCGATAAGGTCCAGAATATCTCCCAGTTCAAGCTGCGGGGTATAGTCAGCGATCTTGCCGGTGAACTGCGACTGGCCTCGCCCGCGCAGATCCGGGCAGACGACACGACGTTCGGTGCCGAGCCATTCGGCCAGCGCGATGAAATCCTTCGAGTTGCGGGTAAGACCGGGCAGGCACAATACCGGGGTGAGCTTTGAGGCGGCATCGCCATAATCGCGCACGAAAAGGCGTATCCCTTCCTGCGTGGTGAACCGGCGTTCGGCATAGGCAATGTCGTTCGCGCTCAGTCTGGGAGAGCGGACAGGATCTCCGCCCGCATCGCCCGGCGCCACATCATCCGTCATGGTCAGCTATGTCCCGGGCTGAAGGGGAGTTGCAGGCTGGAGCGCGCCGGAGGGGTGAGCGGCGCGGGCTTTGCCGCTGGCGGCTGGGTCGCCGGGGCCATGGGCGTGGTCTGCATGGGCGCAGGCGCGTCCGCGGGATCGTCGCTTGCCTCCACGGTGGCGGCCGGCATGGCGGCAAAGGCTGGAGAACTGGCCCGGCGCAGGTCGGACGCGATCGCCAGATCCATATTCCTGCCACTCAGCCGGTTGCGATAGACCTGCACGTTTTCCATCACGCGCTGCACGTAATTACGCGTTTCCGTGAACGGAATCTGCTCGATCCAGTCGACCGGATCGACGCTGGGCGCACGCGGGTCGCCATATTTGCCGATCCACTGTTTCACCCGGCCGCCACCTGCGTTATAGGCGGCAATCGTCATGATGTAGGAGCCGTCATACTTGCCCACGAGGTCGCCCAGATGGGCGGAACCGAGCGTGGCGTTATAGGAGGGATCGGTGGTCAGCCGCGCCGTCGAATAGGGGACGCCGACCTGACGGGCGACGATTTTGGCCGTGCCGGGCATGAGTTGCATCAGGCCGAGGGCGCCAGCCGAACTGGTGGCCTGCGGGTTGAACTCGCTCTCCTGCCGCGAAATGCCATAGACGAGCGCGGGCTCCACCTGAGGCCCGAGCCGGGCATAATTCGGGATCACGGATACGGGGTAGGCACGGATTGGCATGATGACGCCGCGCTGGGCCGCCAGCTTAGAAACACGCACCGACATGTCGGGAAGGCCGATCGACATGGCGAAATCGGCAAGTTCGGCAAGCTGGGCGGGCTCGCTCAACGTATCGCCCATGTGCAGAACGAAAGTGCGGGCCAGATTGGGGCGGCTGATCTGCAAGGCCATCCTTGCCGCGCGGGCCAGTTCGCTCGTGGCGAAGCGCTTTTCGGTGGTGGCGCTGGTGGCTGGATCAGGCGGCAGTTGCAGCTTGATGGCGCGGCCCGGTCCGGCAAGTTCGCTCAGCGCCAGTTGCCCGTAGAAGCTGGTCGAATATTGTGAGGCCTGCCGGTAATATTTCAGCGCCTCTTTCTTGTTGCCGAGCGCAGCCTCGGTCCGGCCCAACCAGTATTTCGCGCGGGATTTGCTGACCGGCGTCGAGACGCCCGCATCAAGCTGCTGGAAATGAGGCAGCGCCTGTTGCGGCTTGTTGAGATATTGCAGCGAGATCCAGCCGGACATGAATTCAGCGTCGGCAAAATCGCTGCCTGAGCTGAGCCCGTTTTCCGAAACCAGCTTGTAGGCTTCGGCATAACGGCCCTCGACAAGCATCTGGCGGGCGGCAATGCGGCGCTCGACCCACCAGTCGACCGGGCTGACCATCTCGTGGCCTTGTGTCGGTGCGGTCAGCAGGATCGGCAGGGCGGCATCCGGGTCGCCGATCTTGCGTTCATAGCGGGCCTGCGCATAAAGCAGGCCTCCGTTGCGCCGCAGATAGCCGGGCACCCGGGACAGGGCGTCGGACGCTTTGAAACTGCCGCTCATGAGCTGGACGCGAGCATCGGCGAGCGTGCCTTCGTCGGGGCCGAGCAGCGCCACCATGCGCCGGGCGTCGCTGTAATCGCCATCCCAGAGCAGCCGGTCGAACCTCGCCTCATGCGCCCACATCGGGATAAGAGCGCTATCGCGGGCAAGGATCCCCTGCTGTTCGGTGACGGTGAAATCGCCATCAATCCAGGCGCGAATGATGATGTCGGCGCCTTCATTCTTCTTGCCGGTGGCGATGAGCGCCTCGCCATGGGCGATCCGGCCGTCAGAGGTCACCGGCGGATGCCGGGTGAACCAGGCAAGCGTGTCCGGCGTGTCAGGTGTCTGGAGGAGGAAAGCATCCTCCGCCCGCTGGGAGAGGATCTTCTGGCGCGGCCATTGCGGGTTCTGGGTCTGAAAATCGGCGATTTCACCGGCCGAAGCGCCACTATCCTGCGCCATCAGGCGCGTCCAGCGGGCGAGCTTGATGGCGACCGGATTGGTGAGCGTGGCCTCCAGCGTCCGCGCCGTCGCCCACTCATCCTGATCGCAGGCCCTGAGCGCCGCGATCAGCGTCGCTTCGTCGCTGTCTGTGAGAGCCGGGGCGGTGTCGGCGGCATAGGCTGCCCGGGGGATGACCGCGCCCAGCAGCGAAACGCCCATGAGCAGGCTTGCTGTCAGGGCAAGGGCCGATAGCGGGAACGGCGGATTCAATAGGGCTGTAACCTTCAAGCGGGTCTCCGCTGCTCAATAGACCAGCAAATCATCATGATGGCGTATGCTACATGGCGGACCGCGGAGAGGCCATGGAAATTGCCGTCAAAACAGGCAAATTCCTTAAATTCTAGAGCAAGATAGCTTGCCGGTCCGGTTGCCGCTGCCGTGCGATGGAGCTATGTTCCACCCGCTCCGGAGGTCCGGGGTGTCGCGTCAGGAGCCAAACCCATGTCTACTGCTACCAAGTTCAGGGGGTCGATTGTTGCCCTGATCACGCCCTTTCAGAACGGGCGAGTCGATGAAGATGCCCTCATGGCCTTCGTGGACTGGCAGATCAAACAGGGGACAAACGGGCTGGTGCCGTGCGGCACGACGGGTGAATCCCCGACCTTGAGCCATGAAGAACACAAGCGCGTGGTGGAACTGACGGTGAAGGCCGCCAACGGTCGCGTGCCCGTGATGGCGGGCGCCGGCTCCAACAACACGGCGGAAGCGCTGGACTTGTTGCGCTACGCCGCCGATGTCGGCGCGGACGCGGCCCTTGTGGTCACCCCCTATTACAACAAGCCGACGCCGGCCGGGCTCTATGCCCACTACAAGGCGCTCAACGATGCGGTCGATCTGCCGATCTTCATCTACAATATCCCAGGTCGCAGCGTCATCGACATGTCGGTTGAAACCATGACCCGGCTCTTTGAGCTGAAGAACATCGCCGGCGTCAAGGATGCGACCGCCAATATGCAGCGCGCCAGCCTGCAGCGTCAGGCCATGGGGCCGGATTTCATCCAGCTTTCGGGCGAGGACGCGACCGCGCTTGGCTTCAACGCTCATGGCGGCGTCGGCTGCATCTCGGTCACGGCCAATGTCGCGCCCGCGCTCTGCGCCGATTTCCAGAAGGCGACGCTGCACGGCAATTACACCCGCGCGCTGGAATTGCAGGAAAAACTCCTGCCGCTCCACACGTACCTCTTTGCCGAGTCCAACCCCTCGCCGGTCAAATATGCGGCGTCTCGTCTGGGGCTCTGCACCAATGAATTGCGCCTGCCGCTTGTGCCGGTGACGCTCGCGACCGAGGAAAAGGTCGACGCGGCGCTCCGCCATGCGGGGCTGCTTAACTGAGATCGGGACCAGGACGCCATGTCCTCGAAGAGCGGCGGCGCGAAACGCAGAACCGATGATGGCCGCAAGGTCATCGCGGACAACCGCAAGGCGCGGCATAATTATTCCATCGGGGATGTCTTCGAGGCCGGCGTCGAACTGCGCGGCACCGAGGTCAAATCGCTGCGCGCCAATCAGGCGAGCATCGCGGAGGCCTATGCGCAGGTGAAGGATGGCGAGGTCATGCTCGTCAACGCCTTCATCCCTGAATATCTGCAGGCCAACAAGGAAAACCATCCGCCCAAGCGCCAGCGCAAGCTGCTGTTGCATAATCGTGAAATCGCGAAACTCTGGAACGCGGTGCAGCGGCAGGGCATGACGCTGGTGCCGCTCAAGCTCTACTGGAACGAGAAGGGCCGGGTGAAGCTGGAAATCGGCCTGGCCCAGGGCCGCAAGCTCGCCGACAAGCGTGAGCACGAGAAAGAGCAGACATGGAACCGCGACAAGGCCCGGCTG
>JAATFR010000169.1 GCA_015655095.1 Hyphomicrobiales bacterium
CATGCGATGGAGTGGTCGTTAGCGACACCCATCACCAGCCCGCGCCGTCCGGCAATCAAGGAGCCGGAAGGCTGAAGAGCGGGAGGGTCCTGGGGGCCATCATTATGTTCCGTGCCGTGCATATAGTCCTCGATGCTTCGCGATCTTATGTTTTTAATACGCCGCTTGCTGCGGTCGCGTTTGCGTCTCAGGCGTCGTGACGCTTGAACAGCAGGCAGGCATTGGTGCCGCCAAAGCCAAAGCTGTTGGACAGGGCAACATTGACGCGAACATTATCAATCCGTTTACGCACGATATTGGCATCGCCTACGGCGGGATCGAGCTCCTCGATATTGGCGCTTGCTGCGATGAAATCATGATTCATCATCAACAGGGTATAGATCGCCTCATGTACGCCCGCCGCGCCCTGACTGTGGCCGGTCAGCGATTTTGTGGCGCTGATGGGCGGCATGTTTGAGCCGAAGACTTCGCGGATGGCGTTGATTTCGGGGAGGTCGCCTACGGGGGTCGAGGTGGCGTGCGGATTGATGTAGTCCACCTGCTCATGGTAGTTGCCGAGCGCGAGTTTCATACAGCGCACCGCACCTTCACCCGAAGGGGCAACCATGTCCGCGCCGTCTGCACATGCGCCATAGCCGGTCAGTTCCGCATAAATCTTCGCGCCGCGGGCTTTGGCGTGCTCATATTCCTCCAGCACGACGATGCCGCCGCCGCCTGAGATAACGAAGCCGTCGCGGTTGAGGTCATAGGCCCGGCTGGCCGTCCCCGGCGTATCGTTGAATTTCGATGACATGGCACCCATGGCGTCGAACAGGACCGACAGCGTCCAGTCCAGTTCCTCGCCGCCGCCGGCGAACATGATGTCCTGCTTGCCCCACTGGATCATTTCGGCGGCATTGCCGATACAGTTGGCGCTGGTTGAGCAGGCCGAACTGATCGAATAGTTGACGCCCTTTGTCTTGTACCATGTCGAGAGGTTGGCGGAGCAGGTGGAAGCCATGGCCTTGGGCACGGCGAAGGGGCCGACCTTTTTGGGGCCCTTGTCGCGGGCAATGTCGGCAGCCTGCACGATGGCGCGGGTCGAGGAGCCGCCGGAGCCGACAATGAGGCCGGTGCGCTCATTGCTCACTTCATGGGGTTCGAGGCCGGCATCGAGAATGGCCTGTTCCATGGAGATCGCGGCATAGGCCGCGCCATCGCCCATGAAGCGGCGCGCGCGCCGGTCGACGACCGCATCAATGTCGATCTTGAGGCTTCCGGCGACCTGACTGCGAAAGCCCATCTCGGCATAGGTTTCATCGCGCACAATGCCCGATCTGGACTCGCGCAGGCTGGCCAGAACTTCGGTCACATTGTTTCCAATGCTGGAAACAATGCCCATGCCGGTTACGACGACTCGCCTCATAGTATTTTCTCCATGCTGGCGGCAACCTGCCAGAACCCCCCCCGGGGCGCTTCACTCGGCCTCATGCAATATTCTTGCAAATTATTGTCTCTCGCCTGCCCGTCGCTCACGCAAGGGCAGGCACAGGCGCATCGGTGGTGAACAGGCCGACACGCAGGTCATTGGCCTGATAGATCGGCGCCCCGTCTGCCAGCATAGTCCCGTCAGCGATGCCGAGCACGAGCTTGCGGTTGATCACGCGCTTGAGGTCGATCACATATTCAACCTTTTTTATGTTGGGCGTAACCATACCGGAGAATTTGACCTCGCCCACGCCGAGCGCCCGGCCGCGGCCCTTGGCGCCGAGACGTCCGAGGTAAAAGCCGACGAGCTGCCACATGGCGTCAAGCCCGAGGCAGCCCGGCATGACCGGGTCTCCCTCGAAATGGCAGCCGAAGAACCAGAGATCGGGGGTCACGTCGAGTTCCGCAACGATATGGCCCTTGCCGTGGGCGCCGCCTGTTTCACTGGCCTGTGTGATGCGGCTGAACATGAGCATGGGCGGCAGTGGCAATTGTGCATTGCCCGGGCCGAACATGCGGCCATGTCCGCATTCCAGCAAGTCCTCAAGAGTGTAGCTTGACTTTTGATCTGCCATTCTTCTGCCTGTAGGGGGAGCTTGAAGCCAGGTGCGCATCACTTTTTATTACGCTACCTAACATACATGGATGGAGGCGCAAACCCTTCGGGCTGTTTGACGCGGATAACTGTCCCAAACTGGGTGCAGCTTGACAATGAGAGGGGACATAATATCTTCTTGCTGTTTGTAATCATTTCAAACTAAGATACTCAAGAATTTTATGGTTAAAGATTTAAGGCTTACCGAAAATGCATGAACGGCCTTTCAGCCAGACACTCAACCGGCTCCGGGATGCGGGCCTGCGCCCGACCCGCCAGCGGCTGGCGCTGGGCCGTCTTCTTTTCGAAGGCGGCGACCGTCACGTCACGGCCGAGGCTCTGCATGATGAGGCGCAGAAGGCCGGTTGCGGCGTTTCGCTTGCCACCGTCTACAACACGCTCCACCAGTTCACGCAGGCCAATCTGCTGCGTGAGGTCGTGGTTGACAGCGCCCGGACCTATTTCGATACCAATATCGGCGATCATCACCACTTCTTCATCGAGGAGCATGGGACGCTGATGGACATCGCGGGCGATTGCCTGACAGTGGCCGGTGTGCCCGATGCGCCCATGGGCACGAATATCGACCGGGTCGATGTCATCGTGCGTCTGCGTTCCACCCCTCCCGACGAGTGAGAGCCTGCTATACTTCTGCCTGATTCATGAACCAGGACATGGCAGGAGCGGCAGATGGCGGACCTTAAGGATTCCCGAACCAGAAAAAACCTCGAAGCCGCCTTTGCCCGCGAGAGCGAGACCAACAGGCGTTATCTCTATTTCGCCAAAAAGGCGGACATAGAGGGCTTCAACGATGTCGCTTCCGTGTTTCGCTCCACGGCTGAGGGCGAAACCGGCCATGCTCACGGCCTTCTGGATTATCTGGAAGATATAGCCGATCCGGTTACTGGCCTTCCCCTCGGTTCCACAGCGCAAAACATTCTGGCGGCCATTGCCGGGGAGCGTCACGAAGCGACCAGCCTCTATCCCGGCATGGCGCAGGTCGCCCGTGAGGAAGGCTTTGAGGAAATCGCCCAGTGGTTCGAGACGCTGGCGAAGGCGGAAAAGAACCACGCGGCCCGCTTCGAGAAAGCTCTCGCCAGCCTCGGCAGCTAGACGTTCAGCAGCAGGTGCTCTCGCTCCCAGGCCGAGATGACCTGCTGGTAGGCGTCATGTTCGGTCGCCTTCACGTCGAGATAGATCTGTACGAAATCCGGCCCCAGCGTTTCCTTGAGGTCGGAGGACGCGCGCAGATTGTAGAGCGCGTCGAGAATGTGGCGCGGCAGGGCATAGCGCTTCGATTCATAGGCGTTGCCCTTCATCTCGTTGGTTGGAACAAGACCATGCGTCATGCCCAGATAGCCGCAGGCGAGCGTCGAGGCCAGCGCAAGGTAGGGGTTGCAGTCCGCTCCCGGCACTCGGTTTTCGACGCGCCTGTCCACGCGCTTCGATTCGGGAATGCGCAGACCCACCGTGCGGTTCTCATGGCCCCAGTGGGTGTTGATGGGGGCGGCGAGATCCTTGACGATGCGCCGGTAGGAATTCACGTTCGGCGCGATCAGCGGCATGGCGGCGGGCAGATATTTCTGAAGGCCCGCGATGTAGGACAGAAACAGCTTGGAGTCCTTGCCGTTCTTCATGGCGAACAGGTTGTCGCCCGTCTCCATGCTCACGATGGACTGGTGGATATGCATCGCGCTGCCAGGCTCGCCCTCATAGGGCTTTGCCATGAAGGTGGCGTAGACGCCATGTTTCAGTGCTGCCTGGCGCATGGTGCGCTTGAAAATGAAAGCCTGGTCGGCGATGTCGAGCGGGTTGCCATGGTTGAAATTGATCTCGACCTGGGCCGCGCCGGATTCATGGATCAGCGTGTCTATGTCGATGTCCATCGCCTCGCAATAATCGTACATGTCCTCGAAGATCGGATCGAACTCGTTCACCGCGTCGATGCCATAGGATTGCCGCGCGGTTTCCTTGCGCCCGCTGGTGCCGATCGGTGGTTCGAGCGGATAATCGGGATCGATGTTCTTGGCGGAGAAATAGAATTCGATTTCCGGCGCCACCACCGGCTTCCAGCCCTGTGCGGTATAGAGATCGAGCACCTTTTTCAACACGTTGCGCGGCGCGATGGGCACGCGGCTGTGGTCGCGGTAGCTGGTGTCGCAGATGATCTGCGCGGTCGGCTCGCTGTACCAGGGCACCAGTCGCACGGTGTGGGGATCGGGATCGAGGATGATGTCGGGCTCGATGTCGGAGAGCACGGTTGAGTCGATGAAGTCGCCGGTTACGGTCTGCCCGAAGATCGATTCAGGCAGTTTGAGAGAGCGGTCCGTCATGCTGGAGATGAATTTGCGCGTGGGCAGGATCTTGCCCCGCGCGATGCCGGCCATATCCGACACCATACACTCGACTTCCGTGATCTTGCGATCCTTCAGCCATTTGATCAGATCTTCCGTGTTGTGAACCTTGCCGCTGCCCATTCCCATGGGTCACCACGCTTTCCGTTTGGATCAATGTGTCAGTTTCGATGCCGCGTGAGCGCGCACGGCGTCGCCGAAGGCCTTGAGTAGAGCCATTGAAACAGGATTGTCGCGAAAGAGCCATTCCGGATGCCACTGCACTCCCACGGCAAAACCGCTGGCGCCCTTCACCCGCATCGCCTCCACCGTACCGTCGGGCGCGCGCCCCTCGACGATGATGCCGGGACCGGGCACGTTCACCCCCTGCCCATGGAGCGAATTGACCCTGATCTTCAGTGTGCCAACTGTCCGGGCGAACCAGCCGTCCGGCACGAAATCGACGTCATGGGCGGGACCATACTGCACCTCGAGCGGCGCTTCCTTGTCCTCGCGGTGATCGAAGCGAGGCGCGTAGCCGGGCTCTGAGGGCACTTCCAGCAAATGCTGGTGCAGCGTGCCGCCGAACACCACGTTCATTTCCTGAAAGCCCCGGCAAATGGTGAACACCGGCACGCCGCGGGCGACAGCCGCTTTCATCAGCGGAATCGTCAGCGCGTCGCGCTGGGCGTCCAGCATCACCCCTTCGCGGGGCGCGGGGCCGCCATAGAGCGAGGGGTTCACGTTTGAATGGGAACCGGTGAACAGGAAACCGTCGCAGAGCGCGAAGGCGTCTTCATGGGTAAGCCCGATGGGCGGCACCGGCAGCAGGATGGGGACGCAATCGGCCCCGCCATCGACCGCCGCGAGATATTTTTCGCCCACGGCATGAAACGGATGCGGCCCCAGCATCTTGATGTCACAGGGCACGCCGACGACAGGTCGCTTTTTCACAGGATGGTTCATGCCCTGAATAGGTACCACGTCCCCCCCGGAGGCGGTCAAGGGCGGGGCCGGGGGAAAGCGTGCGCCCCGCCCTCACTTCGCCCGTTCATTGATCCATGGTGGCGGAAGGGCATCGCCTTTGGTGGAGCCACTGTCGCCGGAGAGATCGGCCTTTCCGGTCTGGGTATCGAGCGTCAGTTTTGAGCCTTTGGAGGTCGCCCCGTCCTGCCACAGGGTGACGCTGTCGCCCATGGTCAGGCTGTGGGCTGCCGGGTCATAGCGGGCCCACTGGCCGTCCGCCGTGACCTGATCCCTGATCATCACATGGGCCCAGCCCGAGGCCTCAATTCCTGTTATCGCCGCAGAATCGATCTGGTCCTTGCCGGGTTTCGCGCCGGAGGCCAGCGTCACAATCATGTTGTCGCCCCGGATCAGCAAGGCGCCTTGCGTGGCGTGGGCGCGCCCGCTCAGTTCAAGCTTGTGTCCATCCGCGGACGCCTTGATCGCGTCGGCCTTGAGGGTCACGGGGGTCGCCATCGCCATGGTGGCGGGGAGCAGAACGGCACAGGTGGCGAGAGCCGCCAGCGCGTGCGTGAAATATGGGCGCAAAATCATTCCCGATCCGAGAGTAAAAAAGAAAACACCATAGACCGGAAGGATAAACCGGTCATGCCTGTTCGGATGCCTTGTTCTGCCGGTTCTGGACGAGATCGTCGACGACCTGCGGGTCGGCGAGCGTCGAGGTGTCGCCCAGATTGGAGAAGTCGTCCTCGGCGATCTTGCGCAGGATGCGGCGCATGATCTTGCCGGAGCGGGTTTTGGGCAGCCCCGGCGCCCACTGGATCAGGTCCGGCGCGGCGATCGGTCCGATCTCCTTGCGCACCCAGACGGTCAGTTCCTTGCGCAGGGCTTCGGTTGGTTCCTCGCCGGTCTTGAGTGTGACATAGGCATAGATGCCCTGCCCCTTGATGTCATGGGGGTAGCCGACCACGGCGGCCTCCGCCACCTTGGGGTGGGCGACGAGCGCGCTTTCCACTTCCGCCGTGCCCATCCGGTGGCCCGAGACGTTCAGCACGTCGTCCACCCGACCGGTAATCCAGTAGTAACCATCCTCGTCGCGGCGGCAGCCGTCGCCGGTGAAATAATTGCCGGGGTACTGGATGAAATAGGTGTCGATGAAGCGCTGGTGGTCGCCATAGACCGAGCGCATCTGGCCGGGCCAGCTGTCGGCGATGCACAGATTGCCCTCCGTCGCGCCCTCCAGAACCTTGCCGGCCGCGTCCACGATGACGGGGCGGATGCCGAAGAAGGGTTTTGTGGCTGAGCCGGGCTTAAGATCGGTCGCGCCCGGCAGCGGCGTGATCAGGATGCCGCCGGTTTCCGTCTGCCACCAGGTGTCGACGATGGGGCAGCGCCCCTCGCCCACCACCCGGTGATACCAGAGCCAGGCTTCCGGATTGATCGGCTCGCCGACCGAGCCCAGCAGGCGCAGGCTTTTCAGGCTGCATTTCTGCACCGGCGCCTCGC
>JAATFR010000152.1 GCA_015655095.1 Hyphomicrobiales bacterium
AGGAAGACTATTCCGCCAAGGATATCGAGGTTCTGGAAGGGCTTGAGCCTGTGCGCCGCCGCCCCGGCATGTATATCGGCGGCACCGACGAGCGCGCGCTGCACCATCTTTTCGCGGAAATCCTCGATAACGCCATGGACGAGGCTGTGGCCGGCCACGCCAACTGGATCGATGTCTCGCTCCATGCTGACGGCAGCCTGACGGTCATCGACAATGGCCGCGGCATTCCGGTCGATCCCCACCCCAAGTTCAGGGACCAGTCCGCGCTTGAGGTCATCATGACCAAGCTTCATGCCGGCGGAAAATTTGGCGGCAAGGCCTATGAAACCTCCGGCGGGCTCCATGGCGTCGGCTCATCGGTCGTCAACGCCCTCTCCGACTGGATGGATATCGAGGTCGCCCGCGATCAGGAGCTTTACTTCCAGCGCTTCGAGCGCGGCATCCCGGTCACGAGGCTTGAGCGGCGCGGCCGCACCCAGAACCGGCGCGGCACCAAGGTGACCTTTCATCCCGATCCGCAGATTTTCGGTCCCGCCGCCCAGTTCAAGCCAGGACGCCTCTACAAGATGGCGCGCTCCAAGGCCTATCTTTTCGGCGGCGTCGAAATCCGCTGGTCCTGCGCGGCCGAGCTCATAAAGGACGCGACGCCAGAGAAGGATGTTCTCCATTTCCCGGGCGGTCTCGTCGATTTCCTGAGCGCCCAGACATCCGGGCTTCTTACCGTCACCTCCGACCCCTTTTCCGGCAAGGTTTCCCGGGCGGGCTCCAACGGCGCGGTTGAATGGGCGATCGCATGGTTCGGCGAGGAGGATGGCTTCGTTCACTCCTATTGCAACACCATTCCGACACCCGAAGGCGGAACCCATGAAGCTGGTCTGCGGGCGGCGCTGACCAAGGGGCTCAAGGCCTATGCCGAACTTGTCGGCAACAAGAAGGGCCAGCAGATCATTGCCGACGACGTGCTGAATTCGGCGGGCGCGCTCATCTCCGTCTTTATCCGGGAGCCCGAGTTTCAGGGCCAGACCAAGGAAAAGCTCGCCAGCGCCGAAGCCGCGCGCCTCGTCGAGACCGCCGTGCGCGACCAGTTCGACCATTGGCTGGCAGCCTCGCCCCAGCAGGCGGGCAAGCTGCTCGACTGGGTGATCGACCGCGCCGACGAGCGCCTCAAGCGCAAGCAGGAAAAGGATGTCGGCCGCAAAACGGCGACGCGCAAGCTGCGCCTGCCCGGCAAGCTCGCCGATTGCGCCCAGTCCGGCGCGGAGGGCTCCGAGCTTTTCATCGTTGAGGGCGACAGCGCCGGCGGCTCCGCCAAGCAGGCCCGCGACCGCGCCAGCCAGGCCATTCTGCCGCTCCGGGGCAAGATCCTCAATGTCGCCAGCGCCAGTTCCGGCAAGCTCGCCCAGAACCAGCAGATCAGCGATCTTATCCTCGCTCTGGGCGTGCGCACCGGCAGTAGCTATCGCGAGGAGGATCTGCGCTACGAAAAGGTCATCATCATGACCGACGCCGACGTGGACGGCGCCCATATCGCCTCTCTTCTCATCACCTTCTTCTATCAGGAATTGCGTGATCTGATCCGTCAGGGCCACCTCTTCCTCGCCGTGCCGCCCCTCTACAAGCTGACCCAGGGCGGCAAGACGCTCTATGCCCGCGACGACGGCCACAAGGACGAGTTGCTGGCGAAGGAATTCGGCAGCCGCGGCAAGGTCGAGATCAGCCGCTTCAAGGGGCTTGGCGAAATGATGCCCGCCCAGCTCAAGGAAACGACCATGCACCGGGGCAAGCGTACGCTGCTCAAGGTGGTGATGCACGCCGACGAGGTGAACGAAACCGCGGCGTCCGTGGCCCAGCTCATGGGCAACAAGCCGGAGCTGCGTTTCCAGTTCATCCAGGAGCGCGCCGCCTTCGCCACCGATCTGGACATCTAGGAGGGAGCATCGGCATGTCGAGCTTCAGACATCTGACCGCCCTGCTCGCGGGCCTGTCGGGACTGGCCGGGTGTGACGATGCAAGCAAGATAACCTTCGTCAACCAGACCAGCCTCTATACGCCCCAGATGGTGCGCGCCGGCGGATTCCGTGCCGAGGTCTATGGCGCCCCCCGGGCAGGCGCGACCCTGACCCAGACGCTGGAAGGCCTGCACGCGCCCGGCTGGGCCAGCGCCATGCCGCTCACCCCCGTCGACCAGCCGGGTCTGCATGGCCGTCTTGTGCTGATCTTCAACCCGGCAGGAAGCGCCCCTTCGGCAGCCATGTGCACCAATCCAGCCGATTTCGAGGGCAAGGCGCAGGATGCGCCGCTTCGCGTTTTTGCCGCCTATTGCATGGCCGACCGGCTTGTCGCCCGGGGGGCGCTCAGCACGCCCGACATCTCCAAAGCCAATAATCCCGGCTATGCTGAGGCCATGAATAATCTGTTCGCGGCAATGCTGCCGCCCCATCAACCGCCCGGGAACAAGTAAAAGGCGGTTACAGTGCAAACAAAGCGTGGACAAACGGCAACAGCCTGCACATGAGAATGCTGTGCAAGGGCCGCATTCAGTTGACAAAGACGTTGGTTTGCTTATGGTTCGCGCCGAAAGGCAGGTCGCGCGCCCGCCTTCCTTCGAACGTCAAGGTTCGAGCGTCAGGGCAGCCCTGCGAAGATAAAGAACCTCTCCGTCGAGACAATAACCATCCCGCAGAGCCGCGCGCGCCGTCTGCGAATGAACGGTATACATGACTTTTGACGAGCTTGGCCTGGGACAGGAAGTCCTGAAGGCGATTGCCGAAGCGGGCTACACCACCCCGACACCCATTCAGGCGGCGGCGATCCCCCATGTGCTCGCGGGCCGCGATGTTCTTGGCATCGCCCAGACCGGCACAGGCAAGACAGCCTCCTTCACCCTCCCCATGATCGAGATTCTGGGGCGTGGCCGCGCCCGGGCGCGGATGCCGCGCTCCCTCATTCTGGAGCCGACGCGCGAACTCGCCGCGCAGGTTGCCGAGAATTTCGAAACCTATGGGAAATATCACAAGCTTTCGATGGCGCTCCTGATCGGCGGCGTCGCCTTCGGCGATCAGGACAAGAAGCTTGATCGCGGTGTCGACGTGCTGATCGCCACCCCCGGCCGCCTG
>JAATFR010000024.1 GCA_015655095.1 Hyphomicrobiales bacterium
GGCATCGGCATCGACCAGCGCATCGGCGAGAATGAGTCTGCCCTCCGCATCCGTATTCCCGATCTCGACAGAGATGCCCTTGCGGCTGACGACAACGTCACTCGGGCGCATGGCGGAACCTGAGACGGAATTCTCGACGGTGGGAATGAGCACATGGAGCCGCACATCGAGTTTTGCCTCCATGATGAGCCCGGCAAGCGCCAGCACATTCGCGGCCCCGCCCATGTCCTTCTTCATCAGCAGCATGCCAGCCGATGGCTTGAGATCGAGCCCGCCCGAATCGAAGGCCACACCCTTGCCGACCAGTGTGACTCTGGGCGCATTCACCCGGCCCCAATGAAAGGCGACAAGACGCGGCGCGCGCGAACTCGCCCGGCCTACCGCGTGAATGAGGGGATAGTTCTGGTCCAGCAGTTCGTCGCCCACGACAAGACGCGCACTGACGCCATGCTCTTTGGCGAGCGCCACGGCCGCGTCAGCCACCTCTGCCGGCCCCATATCATTGGGCGGCGTGTTGATGAGATCACGCGCCAGAAAGGTCGCGCGGGCAAGGCGGCTCACCTCTTCGCCATCCACCCCATCGGGCAGCACCAGCGAGGGCCAGCTCCGTGTCGCGCCCCTGTAGCGGGTAAAGGCATAGGTGCCAAGCGCATAGCCAAGCGCGGCAAGAGCCGGATCAACCGGCACATTGCCCTCCAGATGATAGCCGCCTTCAGGCAAGACGGCAGGCAGGGCCGCAAACAGGAAGGGATCGCTGCCATCGCCCAGCCCCAGCAGGGCGCCCACGATGCGGCCCTTCCCGTCTGGCAGCAGGAGCACGCGACCGGGTTCAGCCCCGAAGCCCGATGTTTCCGCCCATAGGGCAAGCGGGCCCGCATATGTTGCGCGCCATGCCTCCAGAGACGAGGACGTAAGCGCCCATATCGGCGTGGTGTTCTGTGAGGCGCTGAGAAAGAATGTGAGCACGATGAGCTGGCCTTGACTAAGTTTTACAGGCGTTCAAGCCTGAAAGACCTTATAGAGCGGTTCTTACACCCGCAACGGTCGCAGGAGAGAGCGATGATAGCCCCGGAACGCTTCCAGTTTGAACTTGTCATCGGGGACAAGAATTATTCGAGCTGGAGCCTGCGGCCATGGCTCGCCATGCGCCAGACCGCAATTCCCTTTCGGGAGATCAGTCTGCGGTTGCGGCAGGAAACAACCAAATCAGAAATCTTGAAGTATTCGCCCTCCGGCTTCATCCCCGCCCTGCTGTGGAACGGCGACGTCATCCATGATTCGCTGGCGATCTGCGAGACCATGGCATCCCTTTTCCCTGAAAAGGAATTGCTGCCGGAGAATCCGCGGGTCCGGGCGCTGATCCGCAGCTACTCGGCTGAAATGCATTCGGGCTTCGGCGATCTGCGCCGGGACATGCCTATGGAAGTGCTGTCACGTTTCCCTGGCACCGGCCATACGCCGGGGGCGCTGGCCAACATCCGGCGCATCATCGAGATATGGAACGGAGCACGATCCCGGTTCGGCGTGGCGGCAGACCGTGACGAAGGCTTCCTGTTTGGCCATTTCACCATTGCCGACGCCATGTTCGCCCCGGTCGTCTCACGGCTCATCACCTATGAAGTCGATCTGGCGGCATTGAGCGATGACGGCACGAGCCGGAGCTATATGGACCTCATCTGGTCGCTCCCCGCCATGCAGGACTGGTGCGCAGGCGCCAAAAGCGAAATGCGGGCCCACGCGCAAGTCTAGCGTGGGCACAGACCATCAAGGATGATGCTGGCCGTCATGGCGATCATTTCCTCCGTCGAAGAGAACTCGAAATGATCGTGGGTGATGAGGAGCGCAACCACGCCGTGCAGCGCCGCCCACACGGCTTCTGAAACCGTGCAGACATTGCCCTCAAGGATCAGTCCCTTGCCCATCATCTCGGTGATCTGGGCCTCCAGCATGCCATAGGCGAGCGCACCCTTCGTCGGCTGGCCATCGGCTCCGACGGCATGGCGGCCATCCAGCATCATCAGCCGCCTCAGCCCGGCGATGGGGGTCATGAAGACCAGACGGTACTCTTCCGGGTGAGCAAGGCCGAAACTGATATAAAGGCGGCCCATGGCGCGAAACCGGGCCATGGGGTCCACCAGCCCGGCCAGCTCCGTTTCGGCATGCTCAATGAAGGCGGAAAAGAAGTTCTGGCCGATCTCATAGAGCAGATCGTCCTTATCCTCGAAATGATCATAAATAGAAGTCGCTGTAATCCCGGCCTTTTTGGCGATTTCCCGCATCGAGGTATGCTCAATGCCACGCTGGACGAAGAGAGAACGGGCAATGTCGAGAATTTGCTGTCGCCGCTCGGCAGCAGGCAGCCGGACCGGTTTTCTTCCAAGCATGGGCTCTATTATCATCCCGGAAACATGAGCAAACGCCATAAGGCGCAGGTGCGGGCTTTATTATCAACCCCAACCTTGAAGTGTTAACTTAACGATATTAGGTTACCGCTGTTAAGGGGGGGTTCAATCATGCGCGTCAGCTCTGTTGTCTTTGCAGCCATCGTTCCTTTCCTTCTGCTGATCGGTTGTTCGGACAAGAAGAAGGAAGACATAAAAAAGCCGGAAGCGGCCATTCCGGTCGAAACCGCCATCGTTGCCGAGGCTCCCTGGGCGAGCGACATCGAGGCCGCAGGCACGGTGAAGCTCAAAAGTGAACAGACCCTTTCCTTCAAGGTCAGCGGGCTCATCACGCATTTTTATGTGGATGATGGCGATGCGGTTACCCGGGGCCAGAAGCTTGCCAGCCTCGATCTGACGGAAGTAAATGCGCAAAAGAGCGATGCGGAGGCGCGCGTGGTCGAAGCCCAGCGCGCCTTTGACCGGGCGGAAGCCTTGCAGAAAAAGGGCTTCGGCACCGTCGCCGTGACCGATGCCGCAAGGCGTGCGCTGATGACGGCGGGAACGTCCCGCGACCAGATCAATTTCAACAGCGCCTGGGCCCAGATATTCGCACCAGCCGATGGCATCGTGCTGCACCGCTTCGCCGAACCCAACGAACTGATGAATGCAGGAGAGCCCGTTCTCACGGTCGGCGACCGGACCGAAGGGCTGATCATGCGGGTGCCGCTGTCGGATCAGCAGGTCGTCCGCCTGCGCATGGGCGACAGGGCCGTTGCCCGCTTCAGAGCACTTTCCGGCGAGGACGTGGTGGGCAAGGTGACCCGCATCGGCGCACAAGCCGACCCGCAGACAGGGGCATTCGACGTCGAGCTCACTTTCACCAATCCGCCACCAACTCTCATGTCGGGCATGATTGGCTCATCCAGCATCACGCCTTCCGTCATGCCCACCGTCAAGCTGCTGGCAGTACCGGCAACAGCCCTTGTGGAGGCGACGGGCGACGGCGGCTATGTCTACCGTATTGATCCTGTCACCGACCGGGCTGTCCACACCACGATCCAGGTGGGTGGTATCCGCGGCAACGCCGTTCTGGTGCGCTCGGGGCTTGCCGCCGGAGACAGGGTCGTTGCAGCGGGTGCCGCCTATCTGAGCGACGGCGATCTCGTCAGCAGCGCGTCGCCAACCCTATCCGCCCGCTAGCCCTCGGCCCATCATCAGAAGATCCCGGGGGGGACAGATGAACATTTCCGCTTTTTCGGTCCGCAACTGGCAGTTTACTCTGGTCGTTTTTGCCGGGCTCGCCTTTCTTGGATACAACGCTATACGAACCATTCCGCTAGCAGAAGATCCAAGTTTCCCTATTCCCTTTTTCATTATCACCGCCGTATTGCCCGGCGCTGACCCGCAGGACGTGGAACGGCTGGTCAGCAAGCCCATCGAAGATGCGATCAACGGCATTGACGACCTCAACACGCTGCAATCGACCAGCCGGGACGGCGTCTCCGTCGTCACCTCGGAGTTCAGCTGGGACGTGGACCCTGAAGCCAAATATGACGAGGTGGTGCGCGAGGTCAACGCCATCCGCCCCACTCTGCCTCCCGGGCTCACACGTCTCGATGTCCAGAAGGTACGGACCACGAAAACCAACATTGTGCAGTTCGCGCTGGTTTCGGACACGGCGTCATTCCACGAAATGGAAAATCTGGGCGACAACTTCAAGGACATCATCGACCGTGCGCCCGGCGTCTGGGAAAC
>JAATFR010000134.1 GCA_015655095.1 Hyphomicrobiales bacterium
GGCAGCCGATGCTGGCCTTCCGGCTGGCGATCGCCAGATCGCAGACATTGATCAGCGTGGCACCGCCGCCAAGCGCCAGACCATTGACGGCAGCGATGAACACGGCCGGATGGGCGCGGATCGCCAGATTGACGGAGATCCACTCCTCCTGCGCGCCCTCGATGCCGGCCTTCCTGTCCTCTTCGCGTTCCTTCAGATCCATGCCGGCGCAGAAGCTGGCTTCCGAGCCGGTGATGACGATGGCCTTCGCCACCCCCTTCAGGGCTTCGAAAGCCTGCAGCAGCCTGGAGCGCGCGGCGCGGTTCATGGCGTTGCGCTTGTCGGCGCGATTGATCACGATCTGCGCCCAGCCTTCGTGCCGGGTCACCTGGATGATGTCGTTCGCATCGGTCATGTCGCGGGTCCAAACTGCGGGAGCACGAAGCCTTCGGGTCCGCCGGGGAAGCGCACGGACAGTTTCATGCCGATCTTTGCCTCCTCAGCCGTCATGTCGGCCAGATTGGTGAGAAGGAAAGGCCCCTCCTCCAGCTTCACCATGGCTACGGGATAAGGCAGCTCATCCTTCATGCCGGAAAAGTAGTTCTGGTGAAACACCACGAAGGACCACAACTCGCCCTTGCCGGAAGCGGTGACCCACTCCCAGGCAGGCCTGCCCGTGAAGGGAGATACCGGCGCCGGCGGGAAGAAGCATTTGCCGGTTTCCGTGCAGCGCTGGACGATGAGCTTGTGCTCCTTCGCGGCGTCCCAGAAAGGACGGTTCCAGTTGTCGACCAGCGGTTTGGGACGGGTTTCGAGACTCATGACGCCCTCCGCAGGATAGCGCTTTGCGCAATGTTGGTGGCGCAGATGTATTGCATGGCCTGGACATCCGGGATCTGCCGTTCGCCACATTCATGACGGAGTTGGCGGACGCATTCGGCGATGATGCCCCAACCCTGCATGTAGCTGTCGGAGAGGTGGCCGCCCGAGGTATTGGTCGGCCAGCGGCCGCGGCCGAGCTGCAGCGTGCCGTCCTTGACGAAATCACCGCTCTCGCCCTGCTTGCAGAAGCCCATGCCCTCCAGGCTCAACATCACGGTCGCGCTGAAATTGTCGTAGATGCCGAGACCCTGCAATTCGTCGCGGCCGATGCCGGCCCTGTCGTAGACGCTGCGGCAGGCGCTCAGATTATTGTACCAGAGATCGTCGGCGGGACCGCTGCCATAATGGAAGGCATCCTGCCGCGCATAGCCCGAGAGCAGCACGGGCGGGCGGCGCAGATCCTTCGCGCGCTCGGCACTCGTCATGATCCAGGCGACGGCGCCGTCGTTGATCAGGCAGTAGTCCAGCAGCTTGAAAGGCTCGCAGATCGGCCGGGCGTTGGCATGGTCTTCCAGCGTGATCGGCCGGCCGTGCATCACCGCCACGGGGTTGAGGCAGGCGTGGTTGCGGAAGGCCACCGACACATGGCCAAGATCTGCATGCGTGGTGCCGTATTCGTGCATATGCCGCCGCCACATCATGGCGTGGGTCGCACCGGGGCTGGTCATGCCCCAGGGGGACCATTGGCTGTCGCCGCCGCCATACATCATGCGGACGCTGCGCCCGTTGTTGCCATAGACAAGCGCAACCGTCTTGGCCGCCCCCGTGGCGATCGCCTGCGCGGCGAGCGCCATCGAGACGCCGGAAAACCGGCCGGGCGCTTCAGTGAGCAGGCAATATTGCGGATTGATGCCCATCATCTCCGCGAAGCGCTCATAGGTTGGGATGCGATTGACGATCAGGCCGTCGATGTCGCTCGGCTTGAGGCCGGCATCGTCGAGCGCTTCGTTCAGCGCCTCGCAGCCAAGGCCATAGCTGTCGGTTTCAGGAAAATTGCCATAGCGCGTCGTGCCGATCCCGGCGAAGGCGACCTTGTCGCGCAGCGCCCAGGGCGTCCCGATCGCGGGCTTTGCCACGAATGTCTCGGATGTCATGGAGGTCCCTTGGTGTCCCTTGTTATGATTGGTGCGATAGTTCGCGCCATCGGCCGGGGATGACAAGCGACAAACTTGAGGGGTACCCCAACCTGAGGTAAGATCAGCTCATGCTGGAGTTTCTACCGCCGCTCGGGAGCCTGCACGCTTTCGCCCTCGTCATTCAGACCGGCAGCCTGTCCGGCGCGGCGTCCCGCCTCAATGTCACGCAGCCCGCCGTCAGCAAGCGCATCCGCCTGCTGGAAAAGCATCTCGGCGTCGCGCTCGTCAGCCGTGGCGTGAATTCGCTGAGCCTGACGCCGGCGGGGCGCCAATATGCCGCGACCATCACCGAGGCCCTGTCGGCGATTTCCGATGCCACGGCGGCACTCGACAAGCGGGCGGCCCACCCGTTGCGCGTCTGTGCCTATACGACCTGGGCGCTGCACTGGCTCATTCCCAGCCTGCCCCGCTTCAAGGCGCTGCATCCTTCCTGCGAGGTCGAGGTGACGGCCTCGCTCGACGCGATCGACTTTGCCCGCGGACAACTCGACGCGGCGATCCGCACCGCAGCGATCGCCCCTTCCGCCAATGCCGTCAAATTGCAGGAGGTCAAGCTGGCGCCCTTCGCCGCA
>JAATFR010000090.1 GCA_015655095.1 Hyphomicrobiales bacterium
AAACAGCCGCAACAGTTGCGGAACTTAAGGCCGCTAAGCTCTCGGGGAACGATTGGTCGGCTGCCATCAGCCGTACCGTGGCGCGCTGTAAGAAGGACGAGGCTCTGCTACGCGCCGTGGCGGGTTTCAAGTGGAGCAAGGCCTGCCTGAAAGCAGACCGTCAATTGGAGGACGAAGTGATCGCCGATAGGTTTAGTGCGTTCCTCGGATCGGCCGGCATCGGCGTTTCAGGCGTTAAAATGGTATTGAGCCGACTGGCGCCGGCCGTAGCCAAGAGGGAGAAAGCCTGATGCCCGCTGCGGTTGATATTTCGAAAAGGGACCGCGAAGCCCGCGCCACGAGACTCGCGCAGGCTGTGGATGCCACCGGCCTGTCGCGCCGCGAGGTTTCGCGCCGGATCGCCAAAACACGAAAAGTGCAGCCCGCGACAATCGAGACGAATATCAAGCGCTGGAGCGGCGCAGCGCGTGATGGCGCGATCGATGCGGCGCCCGACTGGATATTCGACGAGATTGCCAAGATCGTGCCGGCACTTCCGAATGAGATCGAGCGAGATCTGCGCGCCGCAATTGAGCGCGGCTATGTGTCGATGGGGCTGGCAACACGCGCCGCCGATGCCATCGCGAGTCTGCAAAAAGAAAGGGCCTGATCGCATCTCTGCGCTCAAGGCCCATTCCTGCGGCGGGATTTGAGGGCCTGCCGAGAGATACTAAAATACAGCTCCGCGTCGGCGTCAAGTCGGTCAGCCCCCGAGCGGGACGACGCAGGGGTGATGTGGTAGGATCAGTAAACCGGCCGCCTCAGCAGATCCGGCAGCCGTGAAATCGCTTTCGCCACCCTGCGCGCCTCCTCCCGATTCATGTGGTTTTCGGCGTACTGATATCGGCGGACGTGCAGATCTTCGCGGTGTGAAACCGCGCAGATGAAGAATCCCGTTGCGTCGTACACCCGGAAGCATTGATCTTCGCCCTCCTGCACCGACCACGGCGGCGTGAATTTGCGCAGGTTGTCCATCACCGGCGGGCGGTTGGGCCATTGATGATCTTACCGGAGGCGTAGGTCGGGCGCTTCAGCCGCTCTTCGCCGGCCAGGCGCTCGCGATCGGCACATAGGCCGTCGACCTTATCCTGCATCCGGACCAGCAGCGCGTCTGCCGCAGCCGTGCTCAACCCCGCCTTGGCCAGCGCCTGGATATCCTTCCGCTGCCGGCGGATCTGGACCCGCATGCGCTCGATTTCAGACCGTATGTGGTCAAGTCCCATAGCCCGCTCCTCTTCTGGGCCATGAGAACAAAACAGAAACGACTTTGCAAGCCGCTAGGGGTTGTGGGCTTGATCCATCGCCGTCACCACGGAACCTACTGTCCCGGATTGAGTTATCGGGGCCGCCAGACGAATTTAGTCGAAGCGCCGCAGCGGTCCACGAAAGGAGCGGGTCTTGACCAGAGCGCCTCTTATTTCCCCATGGACCCCCGAACAAGACGATCGACTGAAGGTGCTGGCGGCGCAGGGGGCCAGCGCGATCCGGGCCGCGGCTGCCCTGAAGAGACCCGTTTCCAGCGTCCGCGCTAGAGCCCGAAAGCTCGGTGTATCGCTTCTCGGGCTGCGGGCGCTGCGAGCCAAGTCGCGAGCGTTGGAAGAAGCCGAAACCCGCGCAGGAGAACGACGCCCGTGATGAGGCATCGCGGCAGATTGAACGCGACATCGGTCGCTTGGTGACCGGATGTGCAATCTCTACTCCATGACGAAGAACCAGGCCGCGATCCGCAACCTGTTCCGGGTCGACCGGGACAGCACCGGCAACCTGCCAAGCATGGCCGGGATCTATCCGGACTATCCGGCGCCGATCGTGCGCAACACGGCGGCCGGCCGCGAGCTGGCGCTGGCGCGCTGGGGCATGCCGTCATCGCAACTGGCGCTGATGCAGGCGACCAAAAAGCGCGCCGCGAAGCTCGAGGCCAAGGGCAAGCCCGTCGACTTCAAGGAGTTGCTGCGCAAGGAGCCAGACAGCGGCACCACCAACATCCGCAACGTCAAGAGCAAACATTGGCAGCGTTGGCTGGGGCCGGAAAACCGATGCCTGGTGCCGTTTACCTCGTTCAGCGAGTTCAACAAGGCCGAAGGCGGCAACATCTGGTTCGCCCTCGACGAGAGCAGGCCCCTCGCCTGCTTCGCTGGCGTCTGGACCAGATGGACCTCGGTCCGAAAGGTTTGGGAGGGTGAGACCACTAACGACCTCTATGCCTTCCTGACCACAGAGCCGAACGGCGTGGTCGCACCGATCCACCCCAAGGCGATGCCGGTGATCCTGACGACCGCCGAGGAGCGCGACGCCTGGCTGCGGGCACCGTGGGCCGAGGCTTCGGCCTTGCAGCGGCCCCTGCCCGATGCTCAACTACGGATAGTGGCCCGCGGGGGATCGAAGGATGAGGACTCCGACCCGACTTAGTCTCATCATGCTGGCAGCAATGCTGCCGGCGGCGGCCGACGCGCAGGCGCCGAAGCCTGTGAAGACGGTCAAGATCAGACCGTCCAGCACGACGTCGGCGCTATTCTCCACGGCGCCCGATGGCTCGGTTCTGATCGACTGGTCGTTGGTCGAGGAAACGGCAGCCAGCCCGGATGCGTCTGCTGCCGATGTTGCCCGCATGATGATCGCGGTCCGCGATCGCAGATGGAAGCCGATGCCCTCACAGCATTAGGCTACCCCTCAAGGGATGGAGGGGACCATGGGGAGCGATAGGGATTACGGCATCCTGATCAAGCGGCTGGAAAAAGCCCTGCATCAGGCCAACATGATGAAGCTCGACCTCCTGGCTCATCTGTTGCAGATGGCGCTACTGGAGGTGGCGCATCAGATCAGCGAAGGCCTGTTACGGGCGCCGTTGGGCCACCCCCGGAACTAATCCTGGAGGGGCGGATTGAGTCGCGGTTCCAGTTGCTTTCCGGAGTTGCGTTCATGTCATGGGATCTGAAGTTCCCCGTCCCGATCGGCGTCCCCCGCGGAAGGCCACTGGTGACCCTCCGCGACGCCGCCACCTATATCACCGCCCTTCCGCAACCCGTCCAGCACGGAAAGCCC
>JAATFR010000014.1 GCA_015655095.1 Hyphomicrobiales bacterium
CGGCGATCGCCGCCGCAAGGCCAACGCCCCCGAACATGAACAGGTTGCCGGGTGGGCCGACGCACAGGTCTGCCTTCACAGACAAATGCCAGCGATAGGGGTTGTGCGTTGAATGAAGATCGAAAAAGGAAGGTCTGCTCATAACGCACCCGTCGACTTGGCTTTGCCCTGTTTATAGCTTTCCGCAGAAATCGGACAAGGGTTCATAGAACATCCATCCAAACTATGGAAAGCTATGGGATACGTCCCCCCCCCCCCTTCATCATGGAGAGCGCCATGGCTAGCTACAACATCGCGGTGATTATCGGCAGCCTCAGGAAAGAATCCTATAATCGACGGCTGGCGAACGCTCTGATCAAACTTGCCCCTGAAAACCTGAAGCTGGAAATCGTCGAGATCGGCGACCTGCCCCTTTTCAATCAGGATGAAGAAAAAAGCCCGGTTTTGGCCGTTTCCACCTTCAAGGCGAAAATCAAAATCGCCGACGCCGTGCTGTTCGTGACACCGGAATACAACCGCTCAACTTCTGGCGTGCTCAAAAACGCCATCGACACGGGCTCACGACCCTATGGCGAAAGCATCTGGCTGCACAAACCCGCCGCCATCGCCGGCACCTCCACCGGCGCCATGTCGAGCGCGCTTGCCCAACAGCATTTGCGCAATGTACTCACATCGCTCGATATGCCGACCCTGCCCCAGCCGGACGTGTTCATTCATTTTACGGAAGGTCTGATCGCGTTCGACGGCACCGTGAATAATGAAGGCACCGGAAAATTCCTGCGCGGTTTTCTGGACAAGTTCGATAAATTGATCGAGCGCAACCGATAGATTTTACGCCATCAGCCGGTAGCCGCCCGGTTCCGTCACGAGAAACCGGGCGTCGGAGGGATCGACTTCGATCTTCTGGCGCAGGCGGTAGATGTGGGTTTCGAGCGTGTGGGTGGTGATGCCCGAGTTATAACCCCAGACCTCATGCAGCAGCTCTTCGCGGGCGATGGTCCTGTCGCCCGCGTCGTGAAGATATTTGAGGATGGCCGCCTCCTTCTCGGTGAGCCTGATCCTGTTTTCATCTTCATCGACCAGCAGCTTGAGGCCCGGCCTGAATTCATAACCGCCAATCCTGAAGACAGCCTCATCATCATGATCGCGCGCGCGCAACAGGCTACGGATGCGCCCCAGCAGGGCGCTGAAGCGGAACGGCTTTGGCAGATAGTCCTGCGCGACCGGCTGCCCCTGTGCGGGATCATCCGCGCAGGCGAGCAAAACCACCGGCGCGCCAGGCGCCTCCTCCCGCAACATCCGGCAGGCTTCCGCCCCGCTCATGTCCGGCAGTCTGGCGTCGAGCACGACCAAATCCACACGCTGATCCTGCATCACCGCCAGAGCCTGCGCCGCCGTTGCCGCCTGCACAGGTTCAAACTCGCCATAAAGCTGGAACTGCTCGGCCAGCGCCTCGCGGAACCGCTCGCTGCCCGCAACGATCATCAAGGTTCTGCTGCGGCTCATCATCCAGCCTGCCCGCCGTAACCAAATCCGGCGATGTGCGGCGCGAGCACAGGCAGAACCGGCGCGATCTGGCGCTCATAGCGCCGCCAGCGATCCGCCGCGCGGGCATAGATCGGCTCGGTCACCTGCGCATAGGAGGGCGTGCGGATCGTGCCGCGCGCCTTTGCATGAGCGGCGGGATCAGCCATCGCCGCATGCCAGGGCAGGCCGAGAAAAGCAAGAACCGGCATCACCTCTCCCTTGAGATCGGCGACCAGCCCTTCATAGCGGACCGGCTGCACGGCGAGGGGCAGGCTTTCGCGCACAGTGCCCCACAACGTCATCACCCGATCATAAAGATGAGCGGTGTCGGAAAGCGTCAGAAAATTGGCCATCGCGGCGTTGACCTGAAAATCCTGCATGAAGGCGGAGAGCACTGCATCCGCCGGATGGCGCAGCGCCAGAATGAACCGGGCCTCGGGAAAGACCCGCGCGATCAGCCCGGCATGGATGATATTAAGCGGCAGCTTGTTGATGATGATTTTCGTATCGAGCTTTGCCCCGTCCGCTTTCAGGGCTGAGAAATAGCGCCCGCGCAGAGCCGTTCGGGCGGCTTCGTCAAGGCGGCCCAGCGCAGCGGGATAGCCCCCCTTCATGGCGGCGAGCGCATCACGCACCACAAGCAGCGTCGGGCGCTCCTCGAACACCTGCACATCGGGATGGGCATCGAGAATCTGGTCAAGCAGCGTAGTGCCGGAGCGGGGAAAGCCAACCAGAAACACCGGCGCGCCGCGATGTCCCGACTCCACCGGCAAGGGCGGCAGCCAGGAAAACCCCTTGACCTTTTCCGGCGCGAAACCAGCGATCAGGCTTTGCACCTGATCGAGATAGCTCTGCTTGTTGATGCCGCGCGCCCGGGCTTCTTCCGCCGCAAGCGCGTTCTGGATGGTAAATTCCTTGAAGGCCGCATCCGTTTCGCCCAGCCGGTCGAGCGTCAGCGCGAGTTCCGCATGGAGCAGCCGCGCCTCGGCGGGCCGCAGCCGCTCGAATGGCACATGCTCAAGCCGCGCCTTCACCTCCTCGAATTTCCCGACCCGCCGCGACGCCGCCGCCCAGATGCGGAGCGCAGGCGCATGTTCGGGCGCGAGCTTCAGCGCCTCGCTGGCATACTGGACCGCAGGCGCGAGTTCAGCCAGCCGCTCGCTTGCTTCCGCCGCGAGCGTCAGCATCACCGCATCACGGCGCGCCAGCTTCAGGCCCGCCTCAGCCTCAATCAGCGCGGCCCGAAACCAGCCCAGCGCGAGCAGCGAGCGGATCAGGCGCAGCCGGGCCGGACGATCATTGGGCCGCAGTGTCAGAAAGCGTTGGTGCGCCTTTACGGCAGCCTCGAAGTCGCCGGCCTGATCGAACGCCAGCCCCCTGTTGAGATAGATGGCGGGGAGATCGGGCGCGAGCCGCTCGGCCTCGGCATAATCAGCCAGAGCTTCATCGAGCCTGCCTTGCAGTCGGCGGGTATTGCCCAGATTGACAATCAGATTGGCGTTCCCGGACACACGCGCCGCCGCCTCGCCGATCAGTCGTTCGGCCAGCGCCGGATCGCCATCGCGCAAAGCGATCAGCCCCTTGAGATGGAGAGCATTGGGTTCCGCCGGGCTTTCCGCCAATATCGTTTCGAGGATCGCAAGCGCGGGCTCATGATGTCCCGCCTCGAAATGAGCCGCGGCCCGGCCAAGCGCCTCCACCAGTGCAGGATTTTGAGGGGGACGGGTCATGCTTGCTGGCCTTGGGAACGAATCGCTTGCCTGGGAGTCACTGTTTCAAGGATGAAGTCTGCCACAGGGCGCAGCCCTTCGCGATGCCCGAAACCGGCTCTGGCCGGCGGGCGAATCTGGATTGGACCATGAACAGCATTCTGGAACTCATTGTGGCGGCAAAACCCGGGGACACTGCCGGCACGCTCACGGCAGGTGAGAAGAGTTATCCCTGCGCCATCGGGCGGAACGGCCTCACGTCCGGCAAGCAGGAAGGCGATGGCGGCACGCCTGTCGGCACCTTCAAGCTGCGGCAACTGTTTTATCGGCCCGACCGCCTCAACAAACCCGAAACACGGTTGCCCCTCCGGGCCCTGACCCCCACGGACGGATGGTGTGATGCGCCGGGGGACGCCCATTACAATGAGCAGGTCGCCCTGCCTTATTCGGCCAGCGCCGAAACCATGTGGCGCGAGGATGATCTTTACGATCTGTGCTGTGTCATCGGCTATAACGACGCCCCGGTTGAGGATGGCAAGGGCAGTGCCATCTTTCTGCATCTGATGCGCGAGAAGGATGGCGAGATAAAACCAACCGAGGGATGCATGGCCTTGCGCAAGGCCGATCTTGAGGCCGTACTAGCGCTGTGTGCGCCTGAAACATCCCTGACCGTAAAAGCCCTATAAGGCCTCGCGGTGGCCGAAGAGCGCGCTGCCGACACGCACATGGGTTGCTCCGCAAGCGACCGCCGTTTCAAAATCGCCACTCATGCCCATGGAAAGTCTGGCGAGACCATTCGCCTGCGCGATTTCCCCTAGACGGGTGAAATAAAGCGCCGGATTTTTATCGGCTGGCGGGATGCACATGAGCCCCTCGACACCAAGCCCCAGCTCGTCGCGACAGCGGCGGATGAACACCGCCGCATCGCCCGGCAGCACGCCAGCCTTTTGCGGCTCCTCGCCGATATTCACCTGAATGAAAAGCCGGGGCAGACTCGCGCCCGCCTCACGCTCCCGGACCAGCGCATCCGCCAGCCGGTCGCGATCGAGCGTCTGGATCACATCGAAATGGGCTAGCGCGTCTTTCACCTTGTTAGTCTGGAGCGGACCGATCAGGTGCAGCTCCACGCCGGGAAAGCGGGCGCGCAGGTCCGGCCATTTGGCCATCGCCTCCTGAACCCGGTTTTCCCCGAAAATGCGCTGGCCCGCCTCAAGCACCGGGACAACATCATCCGCGCCAAAGGTTTTGGAAACCGCGATCAGGGTAACCGCCCTCGCCGGTCGGCTGGCATTTTGCGTGGCGGCCTCTATCCTGTCGCGCAGCGTGGCCAATCGCGCAGCCGCGGGGCTTTTTGATGAATCGATGCCGGGGGAGAATGTCATGGCGCGAAAGCTAAAACGTCCGCGCTCCATTGGCAATAAAAGCCGCTTCCCGAATAATAATGACCCGATAAACAAGGCTCCACCGCGGTCCGCTTGGCCCTTGCGCATCGGCATGACAGATAACATGCGAAACATCGGCGGGCATCAGGCGCTTCAGGGACTGGCCCCCCACGAGGCGCTGATCGACAGGCGTTATGAACCCGGTCCCACAAAATCCCGCCTGCTGGCGGTGGAAGCGCGAGCCCGGCACATCATAGTGCTGAAAGCAGGCATTCCGAGGGCAATCCTGCCGCCGCTTGGGGGGTGCCATCTGCCGGAGTGGGCGCTTCGCCGCTTTGCCGGCATGGCAAAAACATTGCCAACCCATTTTCTGGTCACGGCCGCAGCCCATGGCGAACAGGCCATCATTGCGGCCGCCCGGGCGGGTGCCGATGCGGTGCTGATCTCCCCGGTTTTCACCACAACAAGCCATCCGGGTGGAAAGAGCCTCGGAATCATCCGCTTTGCCCGGCTGGCCGGGTTGGCGCGATCCCTTGGCCTTGGGGTCTACGCGCTGGGCGGGATCAACTCTCCCGCCAATGTCCGGCGGCTTGGGGGCATTGCGATCACCGGAATCGCAGGGATCAGCTTTCTTGAAAGACCTCAGACATAATCCTTGGGCACATAATCGAACCGCTCCATCTGCTCTCGATGGTCATCGATGATCCGCTCGATCTGGATGGGCGTCAGCTTCTCGCGCCACTGGTCCTTTTTGCCTTCCCGGAAGAAAGCCTTGGCGAACTCCGAACGCTCCTTGAAACCCGTCTTCTCTTCCTGCGCCTTCATTGCCTTGAAGGAAGAATTGCGGATCGCCCGTTCAAGACGCTCCGTTTTTGGATTGAGGCCCAGAAACTGCGTCACCCGTTTGAAGTGCTTCTTGGGCTTCTCCAGCAGATCCTCATAGCGCAGGACGAGGAGCTGAGGATTTTCGCGCGCCGTCCAGCTTTTCACATGCTGCGACCAGGAGGAATGAAACTCAGGCACATGGCCAGCCGTTATGCCAGTGCTTGAACCCATATTCGCCAGCCGCTCTATCGCGGCATCCTGATCGAGACCGAAATGGTGGGTCATGGAAATGGCGACGTCGAGCGGGTTGCGCACTACATAAATGCCGCCTGCCGTCACCTCCATATTGTGCAAAGGATAGCCCAGCCATTCGCCCAGATAATTATGGGTTTTAACAAAAACCGAGTCCGGAAAAGCCGAGGTGAAATCGCGATGCACCAGCGGCCGCAACCGCATGATGTCCTCATTGCTGAGTTCACTGATGGGCCGCTTTGCCCGGTACGCATACCAGGAACCGGCGGACTCCCCGAGACAGAAATTATCCAGTTCGTTGATATCGACCGGCGTCGGCGAGTTCGTCAGCAGATTATGCAGGAAAGACCGGACCCAGGTGTTTCCGGATTTTGGATAGGACGCGAGCCAGATAAGGGCACCCATGAAAGCCTTTCCTCCGGGAAAAGGGGTTGCCGCCCCAATAGAAAAGAGCGGGCCAAGGCCCGCTCTTTCCAGATTAAGTCCGCTTTTGCAAGCAGGATATTAGAATGTGAAGGCGAGAACCAGACCGCCCGACTTGCCGTCATCCCAATCGGCGCCGCGGCTGCTCTTCTGACGGATGAGCTGAAGGTCCAGACCGAGCGAAACGCCAGCACCGAGCTGGTAGCCGCCGCCAACCTGCCAGAAGTTGTTCTTGCCGCCGTCGACAATAGCGTCGCGTGACTTTTCCTTCGACGTCAGGTAGGCAACGCCAACCGTCCACGGGCCTGTGCCGTAGGAAAGGCCAGCCGTCCAGGTCTCGTTCTTGTCGCCGGTGTAGGCGGAAGCGCGAGCATTGGAGTTGCGGCCATTGGCCTGACCACCGTGGGCGTTGGCCCCGAGATCCAGGCTGCGGTAGTAAGCGCCACCGAGCGTGAAGCCGGCATAACCGAGGTTCAGACCGGCACCCCATTCCTTCGGGTTGGCGTCCGCGGATACGCCCGTGGCATCATCCACCTGACCCCAGCTATAGAAGCCGTCAGCGCCGATGGTGAAGCCAGCGAAGTCGCCGGAGTAGTTCAGGGCCAGGTCGACGGCGGTGTTAATCGTGCCGTCGTTCTTGACAAAGCTGCCGAAGCCGTTGTTCTGCGGATCGTTCAGGCCGACGTCAGGCGTGAACGACGCACCGAGCTGGAAGCCGACGATGCGAGGCGTGAAGTAGCTGACCTTGTTCGCATCTTCCGTCATCAGAGCGTAGGTCGACGTACGGGCCGGGGTGACGCCGACGTACAGGCCAGCGGGCGTGGAAACGTTGGCGTTAAAGATGTTCGGGCTGTCTACGCCGTTACCCGGAACGAACCAGGGCGAGGTGTAGTGCATCTTGTAGGCGGCGCCTTCGGCGGAACCGATTTCAAAGCGACCGAAGCCGCCTTCGAGGTAGCCGTAGGCTTCATCGAAGTGAACGTTGGATTCGTCGGTGTTGGTGGAACCGCTGCCGTACCAGGTCGAGCCCAGACGCATCTTGACGGTCGCACCGGCAACGATGCCGTTGTCGAGCGTGCCTTCGCCGGTAACGAAGATATTACGAGCGACGAGCGGAACCTTGGTGCTTTCGAACTTGTTATTTCCAATATCGTCCTGATCGACGACATAGAAACCGGTAACGATGGTGCCCCCAACAGTGACCTTCAGCGGATCACTAGCGAGCGCCGGGCTGGCCAGCAGGCCGGCGGTGACCAGGGCAGTCGTCCCAAGGAGAGTTTTCTTCATCTATTCCTCGCAGTTCAGCTATTCGCTGTTGAATTGCACGCTAGCCACGCGGCTCGTAATCCGGGGGTGTGGCCGCGCAGATCGCCAGGCTGCTCAAATTCAGCTCCCCAGCGCATGTGTATGATTAACCCGGTGGGGCCTTCACCCGTCAAGCAAACTAGGCCGACCGTGATGCGAAATTGGAGATTTGTTGCCCAAAAAACACAGCTATGTATTAGCCAGTTGCTGGATAGTTTTGATTGTGAAGCAGAATGAACGACGATAACCCATTGATTAAAAACGACTTTTATTTATGTCGCAGTTCCGGGGCCTGGGAAACACCCTTTTGCAGGGCGAATATTGCTGCTTTAGCGCACCCTGACCTCGTTGTCGGAAGGAGGCGGAAATTCTGCTTTCCGAGGGTGGGGTTAGCCGCCTGTTTATCGGAATATTATTCATTTGGCCTATTCTGTCTGACTGATGAGCGGGGTCTTGCGCACCGGAAAAATACGCAAATGCCGTTCTATGGACGAGATTTACTGTGGCAATCATTGCGAAACAAAGGCTTCCCTCTGTATAAGACGCGGGGTCCGGGCTCACGCTGGTCTGTAAAAACTGCTACGAAACAGCGGTCACAGCCATAAGACCCAACCGCTCGGGTCTGCGGGGGGAACATTCAGAGGATGGTTAGAGGCATGAAGTTCGTTGATCGTGGACATCGGTCCATTGGCGAAACAGGCGCAGCAGACCGTGTAGCCAGCGGCGCTCGTTCGGGGCCATTCAAGGCCCTTTTCCTTGTCTCCACCTTTGGCATGATGCTCGGCGTCGCGGGTTGTTCCGCGCCAACGTCCTCCTTTCCGACGACGACGACCGACGGAAAGGGGCCGTCCAACCCCAACCCGGATCCGAACGCCACGCGCAGCACAATCTTTGGCGAGGGCGGGATCACGCTGTTCAGCGCGGGCGGCTCCAGCAGCGCCCCGCAGGGCCCCTCGATCGGCGTGAACAGCTTCCTCTGGCGCGCTTCGCTCGATACGATTTCTTTCATGCCACTATCCTCCGCCGACCCGTTCGGCGGCGTCATCATCACGGACTGGTACTCAGCCCCGGCATCACCCAACGAGCGTTTCAAGCTGACGGTCTACATTCTTGCGAGCACATTGCGCGCAGACGCCGTGAAGGTTTCGATTTTCCGTCAGACCCGTCCAGGAACCGGCGGCGCCTGGGCTGACACCCCGCCCGAGGCGCAGATGACGACGCAGATCGAGAACGCTATTCTCACCCGCGCGCGCCAGCTCCGCAGCGCTGCAGTCGAAGCGCAGCAGAACAACAGCAATTAAGCACCTCCGGGTTCTCGCAAGGTCCGATGCGCCGGAATCCCAAGCGGACTGGAGGATGATCCTCCAGTCCCTTTAGCCATTTGAAGCAGAGCCCAATGTCCACTCGTTATCATGCGCGCAGCACCGAAGGAAAATGGCAGAAAGTCTGGAACGAGCGTCAATCCTTCCGTACCCTTGATCCGGCCGAGGCCCCCGGCAAGCCTAAATATTACGTGCTTGAGATGTTCCCCTATCCATCGGGGAAGATTCACATGGGTCATGTCCGCAACTACACGATGGGCGACGTTGTCGCGCGTTTCAAGCGCGCGCGGGGGCACAATGTGCTTCACCCGATGGGTTGGGACGCTTTCGGCATGCCCGCCGAGAACGCCGCCATTGAACGCCAGATTCACCCCGCCGCCTGGACATGGGACAATATTGCTTCCATGCGCGACCAGCTGAAAGCGATGGGGCTCGCCATCGACTGGCAGCGCGAGTTCGCGACCTGCGATCCCGCCTATTATCGCCACGAGCAGGCGCTGTTCCTGGATTTCCTCGACAGGGGCTTCGTCACCCGCAAGAAATCGCAAGTGAACTGGGACCCGGTCGACAACACCGTGCTCGCCAACGAGCAGGTCATCGACGGTCGCGGCTGGCGCTCCGGCGCGCTGGTCGAGCGACGCGAGCTGACCCAGTGGTTCCTCAAGATCACCGACATGGCCGACGAGCTGATTGCCGGTCTCGATACGCTGGAGCGCTGGCCTGAAAAAGTCCGCCTGATGCAGCGCAACTGGATCGGCAAATCGGAAGGCGCTCGGGTTTTCTGGCCGCTGGAAGGCGTGCCGCAGGAGCCCGACTACAAGCTTGAAGTCTTCACCACGCGCCCTGACACGCTCTTTGGCGCGTCTTTCTGCGCGCTTTCGCCCGGCCATCCGCTGACGCAGAAACTGGCGGCCGGAAACCCCGCGCTTGCCGCTTTCGTCCGGGAGTGCGAGCAGACTGGCACCAGCGAAGTCGCTATAGAAACCGCTGAAAAACGGGGTTTCAGGCTCGATATTGAGGCCCGCCACCCGTTTGACCCCACACGGAAGGTTCCTGTTCTTGTCGCGAATTTCGTGCTGATGGATTATGGCACCGGCGCGATTTTCGGTTGCCCCGCACATGACCAGCGCGACCTCGATTTCGCCCGAAAATATGGTTTGACCGTCACGCCCGTCGTCGCGCCAAAAGATCAGATGTCGGATGAATCTGCCGCTTTCGTCGCCTCATTCGCTACACGGACAGATGCCTTCACCGACGAGGGCATCGCCGTCAATTCCGGTTTTCTCGACGGCCTCGGCACCATCGAGGCCAAACGCGCCGCGATTGAAAAACTCGAATCCCTTGGCGCAGGCAAAGGCACGATCCAGTTCCGCCTGCGCGACTGGGGCATTTCGCGCCAACGCTACTGGGGTTGCCCGATCCCCGTCATCCACTGCCCGGATTGTGGCGTGGTGCCGGTGCCGCGCGACCAGTTGCCGGTGGAGCTGCCGCAGGATGTGACCTTCGACAAGCCCGGCAATCCGCTCGACCGGCACCCGAGCTGGAAGCATGTTCCCTGCCCGTCATGCGGCAAGCCCGCGCAACGCGAAACCGACACGTTTGATACATTTGTCGATTCATCCTGGTATTTTGCGCGCTTTTGCAGCCCCAAATCGGACATTCCCTTCGATCGCGCCGCCGCCGACTACTGGCTCCCCGTCGATCAATATATTGGCGGCATCGAGCATGCGATCCTGCATTTGCTCTATTCGCGCTACTTCACCCGGGCGATGAAGGAATGCGATCTGCTGGGTCTTGCCGAACCTTTCGACAGCCTGTTCACTCAGGGCATGGTCACGCACGA
>JAATFR010000051.1 GCA_015655095.1 Hyphomicrobiales bacterium
ATACCGCTTGGCACGGTGGCCGAGACGACCGAAAGTAAATCATCGGTCCACATTGTCTCCCCGGATCCCGAAAACAGCCGGCCCCTGCGCATCTTGATGTCGAGCTACCGCTCAAATCCCACCACCGGTGGCCAGGGCGTCTATATGCGCCATGTGACCAAGGCGCTTTCTGATCTCGGCCACAAGGTAGATGTGATTTCGGGGCCGCCCTACCCCATCCTCGATGCCCGTGTGGGGCTCATCAAGCTGCCCTCGCTCGATCTCTACGCCAATCCCCATCCGATCAAGGCTTTGCGCCGATGGATGTTCCGCTCCCCGGTCGATCTGTTTGAATGGTGGAGCCACAATACAGGCGGCTTTTCCGAGCCCTATACCTTCGGTGAGCGGATGGCCGCCTATCTCAAGGACAAGACCGGCCAGTATGACGTGCTCCACGACAACCAGACCATGAGCTGGGGTCTGCTCAAGGTCCGCGACATGGGGCTGCCCGTTGTTGGCACCATTCACCACCCTATCACCATGGACCGGCGCATCGACATCCAGCACGCCAAGACGCTGTCGCTAAAACTGCTGAAACGGCGCTGGTACAATTTCCTCAACATGCAGATCAAGGTTGCCAGGCAGATAACACAGATTATCGTCTGTTCACAGAATACACAGCGCGATGTGGTGGGTGAATTCGGCCTGCGCGCGGAACAGACGCGCTATGCGTCGCTCGGCATCAATTACGAGCAGTTCCGGCCCCTGCCGTATATTCAGCGCGAAAACAATCTGATTGTCGCCTGCGCCAGCGCGGATGTGCCGCTGAAGGGCCTGATCTATCTGATCCGCGCCTATGCCGAGCTGCTGGATTCGCGCCCCGATTTGCGTCTGAAGGTGATCGGCAGCCTGCGCGAGGGCAATACGGCGGACGAATTGCGCGCCTTCGGCATCACGAACAAGGTGGAGTTCGTGAGCGGATTGAGCGACGAAGGCATCACAGAGCTCTATGCGCAGGCAACCATCGCCGTCTCACCCTCAGTCTATGAAGGGTTTGGCTTCCCCGCCGGTGAAGCCATGTCCTGCGGCTGTCCCGTGATCGCCACGACCGGTGGTTCGCTGCCTGAAGTCGTCGGCGACGCCGGCGTTATCGTGCCCCATTCCAATCCCGGCGCGCTGGCGCGCGCCATTGCCTGCCTGCTCGACGACCCCGACCAGCGCGCCGAACTCGGCCGCAAGGGATATGAGCGGGTCCGCGCCCACCTGACGTGGCGACAGACCGCTGCTGCCTATGTCGACGTTTACAAAGAAGCAATTGCCAATGCAGACCGTCAATCTCAACGTGCTCGGGCTTAAAGACGGGCAGCGCGTTCTTGATCTGGGTTGCGGGCAGGGACGCCATGTCCATGCCATGTACTACTTCGCCCACTGTCATGTGGTTGGCGTGGACCTTGGCTTTGAGGACGTGGTGCGCACCCGCCAGGGCTTTGAAGCCCACCCCGACATCGACCCCGCGACCAGGCGCGCCTTCTCATTGTCCGTGGGCGATGCCCTGCGGCTTCCCTTCGCGGACGCCACGTTCGACAAGATTGTCTGCTCCGAAGTGCTCGAACACATTCTCGACTATGTTCAGGCCGTGCGCGAGATCGAGCGGGTGCTAAAGCCAGGCGGCATCTTCGCTGTGAGCGTACCGCGCGAATGGCCCGAGAAAATCTGCTGGGCGTTGTCGGACGATTATCATAATGAGCCGGGCGGACATGTGCGGATATTCAAGGAAGCCCAGTTGCGCTCCTCGGTGGAAGACCGCGGCCTGATCTATTTTCACAGACATTTTGCTCATGGCCTTCATTCTCCCTACTGGTGGCTGAAATGCGCTGTCGGCGTCAAGAATAACGACCATCCACTGGTCCGGCTCTATCATCGCTTTCTGGTCTGGGACATCATGAAGGGTCCCCGCCTGACAAAGGCGCTGGAAGCGGTGGCGGGCCCCCTGATGGGCAAGAGTGTCGTGCTTTATTTCTCGAAAGACGTTGCGTGACCGGGAAGACTCCTGTGCAAAAGCCTGTCATGTTCAGGCATGGCGATCTCTGGCCTGATGATTTCTTCATCGGTGCGAAAAATCGCATCCTGGAACTCCAGCGCGATAACGGCGCGATCCCCTGGTATGACGGCGGCGTCATCGATCCGTGGAACCATACGGAAGCCGCCATGGGACTGACAGTGCTTGGCGAGATCGAGCCCGCGCGCAAGGCCTTCCGTTACCTCATGGAGACGCAGCTCGATGATGGCTCCTGGTGGGGCCAGCTTGGCAGCGCGGTGCCCTTCGATGAGGAAGACCAGACCTACACCGGCTGCGAGGAAGGGGCGGGGAAGCCCATCCGCGACACGAATTTCGTTTCCTATATCGCCACCGGCGCATGGCACCATTATCTGATCACCCGCGACAAAGCCTGGCTACGAACGCTCTGGCCGCATGTGGAGGCCGCCATTGGTTTCGTTCTGGCCTACCAGAGCGCGCATGGTGAAATCCGCTGGTCCGCGAACGATCCGCATACGCCAGAAGACGATGCACTGATCACAGGCTGCTCCTCGATTTACAAAAGCCTCGAATGCGCGAGCCTGATCGCCCGCGAACTTGGCCATGCCAGACCTAGTTGGCTCGATGCCCGCACACGGCTCGGCGATGCATTGCGCAGCAAGCCCCATCGCTTCGACCGGACCTGGGAGCCCAAGGACCGCTATTCCATGGACTGGTATTACCCCGTGCTGGCGGGCGCAATACGAGGCGCTGCAGCCCGCGAGCGGATCGCCGCCAAATGGGATATTTTCGTTGCCGACGGCAGAGGCTGCCGCTGCGTGCTCGACCAGCCATGGGTGACGGTTGCGGAATCGGCAGAACTCACCATGGCGCTGCTTGCGGCGGGTCAACGTGACATGGCCGAACAACTGCTTTCCTGGCAGCACCAGTGGCGTGATACCCAAGGCGCCTACTGGATGGGCTACCAGTTCGAGATGGAAGTGGCGTGGCCCTCGGAAAAGCCGGCATGGACGGCCGCCGCCGTAATCCTCGCCACCGACGCCGTGACCGGCACGACGGCCGCCGCCAGCCTTTTCGACCAGCGCCACCTAGCCGAGGCGGCGGAGTAGCCTCAGCGATTTGACCGCATCGATCTCTGCGAAAAGATTCGATGCCAGCGCCATTTTGTAAATCTCGTAGGGTGGCCTGCCGCCGTCTTTCGGATCGGGAAAGACGTCATGGATGGCAAGAATGCCGCCAGGGATGATGCGCGGCGCCCAGTGGCGATAATCATCGAGCGCAGGCTCCATGCCGTGCCCACCATCGATGAACACCATGGCGAGCGGTGTCGCCCATTGCCGGGACGCGACTTTCGAGGGCGCGACCAGCGGAATGACCGTGCCCTCCAGCCCCGCCAGCCGCAGCGTGCGCCGGAACAGGGGAAAAGTGTTCAGCCGCTCCGTTTCATCATCATAAAGCTCGCCATCATGATGCTCCCAGCCGCGCTGGTTTTCCTCCGAACCATAATGATGGTCGAGCGCATAAAGCACCGAACCGTTCGCCTGGCAGGCAACACCGAAATAGACCGTCGATTTGCCGCAATAGCTGCCGATTTCAAGGCAGGGCCCGAGTTTCGAGGCTTCCAGCGCCGCGTCATGGATGGCCCAGCCCTCTTCGGCATCCATGAAGCCCTTGACCGTTTTAATATCGATGGGAAGCGCACGCGACATTACTGATCCCATCACTGGTCCTTGACGAAAAGAGAGCGTTGCTCACCAAGGCTGAGGCCGTTCGGCCCCGTGATGGAAATGCGCACGGTCTGCCCCGGCTGCACCCAGCCGGGCGGGTTCATGCCCGCCGCCACGCCCTCCGGCGTGCCGGTCGAAATGATATCGCCCGGATAGAGCGTAAAAAATTCGCTCAGATAAGAAATCAGATGGGCAACGGGAAACACCATGTCGGCTGTAGTCCCGTTCTGGCGGGTCTCTCCATCAACCTTTGTGCGCACATTGAGTTTCTGGGGGTCCGGCACCTCGTCGGCGGTGACGAGCCATGGCCCCAGCGGCGCCCATGTGTCGCCGCTCTTGCCCTTGGTCATCTGGCCGCCACGCTGCTTCTGGAACAGGCGCTCGGACACATCGTCCATGATCGCATAGCCCGCGACGAAGGAAAGCGCATCGGCTTCCTTCACATAACGGGCGGGACGGCCGATGACGACGGCAAGCTCGCCCTCATAATCCATCTGCACGCCGGTGCGCGGGATTTCCACATGATCGTGCGGGCCGTTGAGCGCGCTCGTCGCCTTCATGAACAGCAACGGCTCCTTTGGCAGCTCCTGCTTCGTCTCCGAGGCATGGTCGCGGTAATTGAGGCCGATACAGAGGATCTTGCCTATCTTGCCGACACAAGCCCCCAGCCGCGTATCCTGCGCAACCAGAGGCAAGCTGGAGACATCAAGCGCGTTTAGCTTCGCGAGGCTTTCCGGGG
>JAATFR010000228.1 GCA_015655095.1 Hyphomicrobiales bacterium
ATGGCGATTATGTCGGCGTCGGCCCCGGCGCGCACGGGCGGCTCGGCGGCCGCGACAAGCGCGCGACCCGTACCCTGAAGGCGCCGGGCGCATGGCTTGCCTCGGTCGAGGAAAGGGGCCATGGCATCGAGGCGATCGAACCGATCAGCCTTGCCGAACAGGCTGACGAGATGATGCTGATGGGGTTGCGGCTGGGCGAGGGCATCGACCCGCTGCGTTATGCCTCACTTGCAGGTGCGCCGCTCGACGAGACCCGCATCGACCGGCTGACCGGCGACGGCCTGCTGCGCCGCCTGCCCAACGGCCGCCTCGCCGCCAGTCCCGAAGGCCGGCTGGTGCTCAACGCCGTGCTTGCGGAACTGCTGGCCTGAGCCGCCACAAACTCAACAGGAAATAATGAGATTTCGCTATTTCGAGGAGCACTGTCGCTGATCTTTGGAAACCTGTCCGGCCGCCCGGCTGACTACAACAAGCTTTTTCCTTGGCACGACGCCGAGAGAAGAAAAGAATCCCACATTCTGTTCAAATATTTCTGAATAGATGGCTGTGTGCCCAAATTTATTGAGCACCTCATCCATGATCGCACTGCCAATACCCTGCCTCTGGAAATCCGGATGGACACAAATCTCCGCCAGCCAGGATGTGACCACATTGTCGCTGAGAATCCGGGCACACCCGATGACACGTTCTGGTTCATCATCCCTGACTGCAAAGACACCATAGCCCGCCTTGTCAAACATCCGGGCAAGAAGGGATGGGTCCGCCATGTAGGCGTCGGCCGTTCCAAAACCGACGCTTTCATAAAGACTTGCGATCGATCTCATCTCGATTCCCGACAGACCCGACACCAGGTTGGTTGCGATCATCGTGCATACGCCACACCCAAAACAAACCCGAGAGCACCGCATGCGCCTGAGGCACATCGTTTTCGCGGCTCCACTCACATATAATCCGCCTACATAATATTCAGGCGCGGCATACCTATCAGAATCCCCGCCCCGCAGGAACACAGGTCTCAGGCAATTCAGGATTCTCCCGAACGTCAAGAACGCAGGGCTCAAACTCCCTGACCATCAAGATAGGCCGAAGGGCTTAATATTATATAAATCCGTATACGTCATTCTAGAGACACTTCATGCATTAAACATGAGCCCAATGACGCGGCGCATTGTGAAAATTGTCATTAAAGTCACGTAGAACCGGAATTCCCGAATGAACGGCAAGTCCGCGTTCGACGAGGCCGTTGGGGGGAGAAACGAAAAACCCATCGTGCCCGTAAACAGGCAGAAGCGATCTGCAGCGTCGCGAAATTCGAGTTGCAATTGCCTGCTGATGAAACATTCGTGAAGACGACTCCCCACGAGCTTCGTGCCGCATCTACCGAATTATCGGCTTCTCGACCGGAAGCCCGAAAAAGATTGGCACCATTCAATAAGCAGCGGGCTGGGCCGTCGCCTGATCCTGAGCCTTGAAGTCTGTCGGGGCCGGGTCGAGCAGGGTTGCGCCGCCGGGGTGGATTTCGTAGACGGCAAGTCCGCGCTCGACGAGGCCACTGGAGGCAAAGCGGAAAACCCCGTCGAGACCGGAAAAGCCATCGGGGCTCGTCAGCGCCGCCGCTGAATAGCGATCCGTCGCCGAGCGCCGCGACAGCACAATCGCCAGGCTCATCGCATCATAGGCAAGGCCCGCCAGACGCGGCGGCGTGTTGCCATAGGCCTGCTGGTAGCGGCTGGCGAAACTGAGCCGACCATCCGAGGGCGGCGCCGGGTACCAGCCCCCCTCAAGCGAGGGCGCGGAGGCGAGGGTGGGATCATCCCAGAGCCCGGTGCCAAGAAAACGCACATTGGCGGAATGGACGCCATAGTCCGACAAAAGACCTGTCACACCCTGCAATGAGGCGGCGCCATCGGGAATGAAGATGGCATCGAAGGCAAGCGAAGGGGCTGGGGACGTTCCGGGGACAGCCGGACCGCTTCCGGTGCCGGGGTCGACTTCGGCATCATTGCCAGGGGCAGCGTCACTGACCTTCTGGGCGCCCGCCCCCAATATTTTGCGGATGGCGTTTTCCATCTGGGCCGGATCGCTGGAATAATCGCCCTTGCGCGCGATCGTGCCGCCCTCCGCCTGCACCTCGGCTTCAAAGGCATCGCTGGCCCGACGGCCATAAGCCCCTTGCGGCACCAGTTCGGCAAAGCGGCTGAGCCCGCGGCTGCGGGCATAACCGACGATACGCTTCACATCCTGATCCGGGGGGAAGGAGAGCAGATAGACGCCATTGCCCGCGGTCGAGCTGTCGGTCGAGAAGGCCACCACCGGCACCTGAACCCTGGCCGCAACCGGCGCGATGCCGGTTACGGAACTGGCGAACAGGGGCCCCAGAATGATGTCCGCGCCCTGATCGAGCGCGCGCTGACCCGCTGCGGCGGCAGAGGCTGCATTTGTGCCGCTGTCATAAGTCATCAGCAGCACGTCTTTCGCCTGAAACTCGAACAGCGCGAGTTGGGCGGCATTCGACATGCTCTGTGCCAGTTCCTTGACGCGGGCAGTGCCGGAGTTGAACGGCAGGATGAGCGCGACGCGCACGGTGTCCTGACCGGTCATGAAGCCCGGCTTGAGAAATTTCGTCGCGTCCCGCAGGGGCTTGGCGGGAGCGGACGCAGCAGGAGCCGACGGCGCAACGACAGGAGCCATCGCTGCGGGGGCAGGGGCGGGGGCGGGGGCAGGCTTCGGCGCTGTATCTGACGCGCAGGCCGCGAGGAACAGCAGGAAAATGACTGCAGGAACCGCCCGGAGGCGGACAGCTATCGATGTTGTCATACGCGACACAGAGGATCCCATCCATCTTCGCAAACAGTCTCTGCGGCGTGAGGGTATAGAGGGAGCCGCCCCAAGTAAACATTCGCCCCGGCCAGGGACCGGGGAGAGGAACCACCGGCTTGCGAAGCGGCAGGGCCGGGCGCAAAATACCTCATGCGAACAACACCCTATTCAAACAGCCCGGCGGGCCTCAGGCCCGGCCTTTATATCACCGCAACCCCGATCGGAAACGCTTCCGACATCAGCCTGCGCGCGCTCGATGTGCTGCGCGCCGCCGATCTGGTGCTGTGCGAGGATACCCGCGTCACAGCAAAGCTGTTCGCAATCCATGGGATCGAGGCGAAAACGCTGCCCTATCATGACCATAACGCCGCCGAGATGCGCCCGCGCATCCTCTCGCGCCTTGAAACCGGCGCGCGCATCGCGCTCGTTTCGGATGCGGGAACGCCGCTCGTTTCCGATCCCGGCCTCAAGCTGGTGCAGGATGCGGTCGCCGCCGGGCATTATGTGACGACGCTGCCCGGCGCATCCTCGATTCTGGCCGCGCTAACGCTGGCGGGCCTGCCGACCGACCGGTTCTTTTTCGCGGGCTTTCTCTCTGCAAAGGATGAGGCCCGCAACAAGGAAATCCGCGATCTGGCTGGCGTGCCATCGACGCTGGTGTTTCTGGAAAGCGCGCGTCGCCTGCCCGAAACCATGACGGCGCTCGCCGAGGGGCTGGGCGAGCGGCAGGCGGCGGTCGCCCGGGAACTGACAAAGACCTTCGAGGAGGTGCGCCGCGATTCGCTCGCCATGCTCGCCGCCCATTACGTGCAAAGTGGCGCGCCGAAGGGCGAGGTGGTGATCGTGGTCGGCCCGCCGCCCCGGCGCGAGGCGCTGGATGCCCACGAGGTCGAGGCCTTGCTGAAAAACGCGCTTGGACGCCTGTCGCTCAAGGATGCTGTCGCCGAGGTGTCTAGCCTCACCGGCGAGCCTCGCAAGCAGGTCTATGCCCGCGCGCTTGCCGTCGCCGATGCCCGCGATGGCGCGCCCGGAAAGCGCGCCAGAAAAGCACCCGAGGTCATTGATTGAGAAGGACGCGGGATTTAAGGGATCGGCAGGGGAATTGACGTCAGGCGGGGCGAAATGGCGGCAGGAGCGGGGCCGGGCCAACCAGCGTTCGGGCCTGCGCGCCGAAGCTCTGGCTCGCCTCGTGCTGCGTCTCAAGGGCTACCGCATTCTGGGCATCCGGGTGCGGACAAGGGCGGGCGAGATTGATCTGGTCGCCAGGCGGGGGCATGTGCTCGCCTTCATCGAGGTCAAAAGCCGTCAGCTCCAGACAGACGCAAGGCTGGCGCTCCAGCCGCGCCAGCAATACCGGCTGGCGCGCGCAGCCGAGGCCTGGACCGCAAGCCGCCGGGAGCTTAAGGGGCTGATCTGGCGCTATGACCTCATGATCTGCTCGCCACGCCGCCTGCCGCGCCATCTCATGGACGCCTGGCGTCCCAAAGATCATCCCTAAGCGGGACCAGCGGAAATTATCCCCGTTCGCGGCAAGATCCGACCATATTCGAGCCTGATTTGAAATGGAATGCTTGGAGACTGCCGTAAATTGATTCGCATTCGAGGATCCGCCATGCGCCCGATCAAACTCGCTCTTGCCCTTGGCCTCATCGCCGCCAGCGCCTCGCTGGGCGGCTGCATCGCCGCCGTGGCGGGCGCGGGCGCCACGGGTGCCGTCAATGCCTCGCAGGAGCGCGGGTTCGGGCAATCCATCGACGACAATGAAATCTCGTTCGAGTTCAACCGCCGCATGCTCTCGGCCAAATCCTCGATCTATTCCGGCATTTCCACGGAGGTGACCTCGGGTCGCCTGCTGCTGACCGGCCATGTGCCGACGCCGGAGGACAAGATTCTGGTCTCCCGCGTCGGCTGGACCGTACCCGGGGTAAAGGAGGTCATCAACAATGTCAGTGTTGGCAAATCGCTCAGCTTCGGCCAGCAGACCACGGACACGGCCATTACGACCAAGCTGCGGACACGCCTCATCGCCGACAGCGACATTTCCTCGATCAACTATTCCATCGAGACGGAGAACGGCATCGTCTACCTGATGGGCATCGCCCAGAATCAGGCGGAGATTGATCGCGTGACCGCTCATGCCCGCGATATCAACGGGGTAAAGAACGTGATTTCCTATGTCACCATCAAGGGTGCGCCGACAGCGCTGCCTGCGCCCGAGAATTAGGCATTTCCCGCTCTCACGGCCCCTTTGCACCAGCCCCGGCTAGTGACAAGATGACGTCCCTGCTGGAAGCCTGAGGCGCGAGAGATGGTCCTGACACGCGAACAGATCGAACAGGCTCTGGCGCGGGCGGGCCTTGCGGACGACCAGAATTTCGACCCGGTGGAAAGCGCTCTGCTGCTCGCCGCCCTCGACCAGCCCGGCACAGACACTGGCCCCTATGAAGCCCATCTTGCGGAACTGGCCGAAGCCGCCCGGGGCTTCATCAATAAAGCTCAGTCCCTGCCAATCTCTCTCGCGGCGGAAGCGCTTGCCGATCTTGTCGCCGGCCGCTTCGGCTATCATGGCGACGAGCAGACCTACGACGACATGCAGAACGCCAGCCTGATCCGGGTGATCGACCGGCGCAGGGGCCTGCCGGTCGCGCTTGGCCTCATCTATTTCCATGCCGCCCGGGCGCTCGGGCTCGACATTGCCGGGTTGAGCTTTCCCGGCCATTTCGTGATGCGCCTGCAAGGGCGCGGCGGCGTGGTGCTGATCGACCCCTTCCACCGGGGGCAGACCGTCACTGCCGCCGATCTGCTGGCGCTGCTGCGAAAGACGCAGGGAGAGGGAGCGAAACTCTCACCTGACAATTATGCCCCCGTATCCCCGCGCGACGTGGTGCTGCGCCTTCAGAATAATATTCTGGGCCGGGCGCTCGCCACGCAGGATTATCCTCGCGCCCGCGATGTGATCGCCCGCATGATCCTGGTCGCCCCGAACCGGCCTGATCTTTATTTTGAACTGGGCCGCATCGAGGTTCACGCCGGGCATCTGGGCGGGGCATCGGACGCCTTCACCACCTGCATCGGCCTCTGCCATGACGTGGATAACGCCCGCCTCGCGGGCATGGCCGCCGACGCCCTGATCCGCCTCAAGGGGCGGTTGCATTGACAAGGCGATGGTGGACTTGTGCAGGACCCGTGATCGGGTGCAGGTTCCGTTCCCCGACAGCCACCGGAAGCGAGGATAAATGAGCGCGCGCAAGCTGCATGTCGCGATCCAGATGGATCCGATCCAGACCATCAATATCAACGGCGACACGACCTTCCGGCTGGGTCTTGAAGCGCAGGAACGCGGCCATACGCTCTCCTATTATGAACCCGTCCATCTCTCGATGCGCGATGGCCGGGTCTACGCC
>JAATFR010000231.1 GCA_015655095.1 Hyphomicrobiales bacterium
ACTTGCTGCCGCGGGCCTGCGCCCAGAGCCCGCCGCGCTTGATTATCTTGTCCATCATCTGGGCTCCGATCGCGGCATCACGCTCAGCGAACTTGAAAAGCTGGCGCTCTATATCGACCTCCCCTCATCCGGTGAAACCCGGCCCGTGGAGCTTGCCGATGTGCGCGCGGCGATCGGCGACAGCGCGGCCTCCGGGCTCGATGATCTCATCGATGCCGTCGCGGGTGGCGATGTTGGCGCGCTCGACCTTGCCTGGGCGCGCGCCCGCGCGCTCGATGCGAACGCGGTCCAGATCCTCAACATGCTGATCCGTCATTTCAGCCAGTTGCAGCTTCTGGCCGCACAGGTAGAGGGCGGCAGCCCCCCCGAGGCGGCCGTCCGCGCCTTGCGCCCGCCCGTCCACTTCTCGCGCCAGAACGCCGTCCGCCGTCAGATGAACCTGTGGACGCGACGCAAGGCCGACCGGGCGCTGGAACTGCTTCTGGAAGCCGACAGCCAGCTCAAGCGCACCGGCCTCCCCGATGACGCCATCTGCGGCCAGCTTTGCCTGCGCCTCGCGATGGCCGCACAGGCGGGCAGACGGTAAATCAGATAGTCAGCGCAAGCTCTTGCCGCGCGTCGTCAACCGGCCGGTAACCTCATCAAGCTGTTCCAGCGTCTTGTAGGCAATGCGGATATCGCCTCCCTTGCCGTCGGCCCATGTGATCTCGACGACGAGACCGAGCTTCTCCGACACCGTACGCTCAAGCGCAATCAGATCGGCATCCTTCTGCGTGGAGGATTTTTCTCCGCTGGCGGATGATGATTTCGGGGTAGTGCTTTCCTGCTTGCGCGCCAGCGCCTCAGCCTCGCGCACACTGAGCCCCCGCGTCGCGATTTCGCGCGCCAGCGCTTCCGCCCGGGGATGGCCGACCAGCGCGCGGGCGTGCCCGGCACTCAGCCTGCCCTCCTGCAACAGGCTCTGCACCGGCTCCGGCAGCACGAGCAGGCGCAGCGTGTTGGCGACATGGCTACGGCTCTTGCCGATCAGCCGGGAAAGCTGCTCCTGGGTATGGTTGAACTGGCGCATCAGCCGGTCATATCCCTTCGCCTCCTCGACGGCGTTGAGATCGGCGCGCTGGACATTTTCGATAATGGCGATTTCAAGGGATTCTGTGTCGCTCAGTTCCCGGACGACAACCGGCACCTGATGAAGCTGAGCCCTCTGGGCCGCCCGCCAGCGCCGTTCGCCCGCCACTATTTCATAGGCATTCTTGCTGCCTTTCAGTGGGCGGACGAGGATCGGCTGGAGAATGCCGCGCTCACGGATCGAGGCGGCGAGATCGGCCAGGTCCTCCTCGCGGAACAGATGGCGCGGCTGATAGGGGTTGGGCTTGAGAAACTCGATCGGCACCTCGCGCATGGAGCTGATCAATTCGGCGGTTTCCGCATCCACCGGCTCAATCCCGGGTTTTGCCGCTTCCTTGCCCGCATTGCTCGCGGCCGGATTGCGGACGCGATAGACTGGCTCCTCGCCGATCAGGGCTGCAAGCCCTCGACCCAGACGGCGTGGTGTTTTCTCCTCGGCCATTTCAGCGCCTCAACCTGTCGCCCGACGCTGTCATGCCGCGTCGCGCCTGATGTCTTTTTCGCGCCGCAGAAGCTCCGCGGCCAGTTCCATATAGGCGCGGCTACCCGCGCATTTGTGATCATAAATGATCGCCGGAAGCCCGTAGGACGGCGCTTCCGAGATGCGCACATTGCGCGGAATGACCGTCTTGTAGACCTTCTCGCCCAGAAAGGCCCGCACATCAGCTTCCACCTGCGTCGAAAGCCGGTTGCGCGGGTCATACATGGTCAGCACCACGCCCTGGATTTCAAGGCCGGGATTGAGCGTCGCCTTGACCCGCTCGACGGTGCGCAGAAGCTGGCTCAACCCCTCCAGCGGGAAAAACTCGCATTGCAGCGGCACCAGAATGCCGTTTGCCGCCGTCATGGCGTTCAACGTCAGCAGATTGAGCGAGGGCGGGCAATCGATCAGAACATATGTATACGGACGAGTTTCACGGCCTTCCCTGTCCGGCCCGTCCCCGCGGGCCACACCATGGCCCGGCAGGCCCTCGAACGCCTCAACCAGCCGGTGGCTGCGATGCTCCGCATCAGCCAGCTCAAGCTCGGCCCCCAGCAAATCCATGGTCGAGGGCACGAGATCGAGCCCCGGCACCTTGGTCGCGACAATGGCCTCGGCGAAGCCGACATCGCCGACCAGCACCTCATAGCTCGAATGAATGCGATCCTCGGCATAGACGCCAAGCCCGGTCGAGGCATTGCCTTGCGGATCGAGATCGATCAGGAGCACGTTTTCACCGACGGCGGCAAGCGCCGTACCCAGATTGATCGCAGTCGTGGTCTTGCCGACCCCACCCTTCTGGTTCGCGAGCGCAATGATGCGCGGGCGGGCAGATCGGTCCGCCTTTTCCGTCGAGACATGGGGTTCAGCTAAGCTCACGGCCAAGGCCCTTAACGGTCAGAATTATCCCGGACGGGTCGCTAAGGCTTTGAGCCTCAACACTTTTCAGTGTCCAATATTTGCGCGCCCGGGTCAATTCAACTCCGGCTCCCTCCCCCTTCATGAAGAGGCCTGTGGTCTGCAGACCAAAGAGCGGAAAGCTCCATTCCAGAAGCTGGTCAAGCGGCGCGAGCGCCCGGGCCGTCACCACATCGGCAGGCCCGCCGGTGAAATGGCCCGTAAAAACCTCGATCCGCTCGGCGTAAACTGTCACCGGCGCGCCGGTCAACCGGGCGGCCTCGCGCAGGAACGCGCATTTGCGCTGGTCGCTCTCCACCAGATGAACCATGGCGCCCGGCCGCCCGCTGAGCGCGATGGCAAGCACGATGCCGGGAAAGCCGCCGCCCGAACCCAGATCGACCACTGTTTTCGCGTCATCGGGGATCATGGGCACAAGCTGCCAGCTATCGAGCACATGGCGATGCCAGATGTCATCGAGACTGGAACGGGCGACAAGATTGATGGAGTTCTGCCACTTCAGCAGGAGAGCAACAAAAGTTTCCAGACGCGCCGTTGTTTCACGTGAAACATCCATACGGGTGGCAAACTCCACCGCCGTCCGCACCGGCCTTGTCATCAGGCGCTCGCCCGGCTGGCGGCATGGCGATGCGCGCCGCTCTTGATGTGCACCAGCAGCGCCGTCACGGCAGCGGGCGTGACGCCATTGATCCGGGCCGCCTGTCCAAGCGTCGCCGGGCGCGCTTGCGTCAGTTTCTGGCGGCATTCAATGGAAAGCCCCCCAATCCAGGCGTAATCCAGATCATCGGGGATACGGATGCTTTCGTCGCGGCGGAAAGCCCGGATATCGGCCTCCTGCCGGTCGATATAACCGGAGTAAAGGGCGTCCGCCTCGATCTGCTCGCGGATTTCGGGGGCAAGCGCGCCAAAGGCGGGCCAGATTTCGGCCAATGTCTCGCTGGAAATATCGGGATAGGCCAGCAAGTCCGTGAGGCTGCGGGCGACGCCATCCTGGTTGATCTTGAGGCCGAGCCTTGCAAGTTCGTTCGGCGTCATCCGCGCGGTGCGAGCAAGAACCCTCGCCTGCTCCAGCGTTTCAAGCTTGGCAGCGAACCGCTCCGTCCGGGCGTCCCCGACAAGCCCGATGTCCCGTCCGCGCAGCGTCAGCCGCTGATCGGCATTGTCGGCCCTCAGCGTCAGACGATACTCGGCCCGCGACGTGAACATGCGATAGGGTTCGGTGACGCCGCGGGTGACGAGATCATCGATCATGACGCCGATATAAGCTTCGGCCCGGGTGAGGATGAAAGGTTCGGCCCCCGCCGCCGCCAATGCCGCATTGGCGCCCGCCACAAGCCCCTGCGCCGCCGCCTCCTCATAGCCGGTGGTGCCGTTGATCTGACCCGCCAGATAAAGGCCCTTCAACCGCTTGGCCTCCAGCGTCGGCAGCAGTTCGCGCGGATCGATATAGTCATATTCGATGGCATAGCCGTGGCGCTTCACCCTCACCTGCTCAAGGCCGGGGATGGTGCGCAGAAAGGCTTCCTGTATTTCTTCCGGCAAGGCCGTCGATATGCCGTTGGGATAGATCGTATCGTCGTCGAGCCCCTCCGGCTCCAGAAAGATCTGGTGCCCGTCACGGTCGCCGAAACGCACCACCTTGTCCTCGATTGACGGGCAATAGCGTGGGCCCACGCCCTCGATCAGCCCGGCATAGACGGGGGAGAACTTCAGATTGTCCCGGATGATCCGGTGGGTTTCCATCGTGGTCCGGGTGATGTGGCAGACGACCTGCCGTGTCGTAATCGCCCCGGTCATAAAGGAAAAGGGCACCGGTGGCTCGTCGCCTGGCTGCTCTTCAAGGACAGCCCAGTTGATGGAATTCGCGTCGAGCCGGGCCGGGGTGCCGGTCTTGAGCCGCCCCATCTGGAAGCCGGCGGCATAAAGCTGATCGGAAATGCCAAGGGCCGGGGCCTCACCGACCCGGCCCGCCGGGATGCGCTTGAGCCCCAGATGGATCATGCCACGCAGAAAGGTACCGGTGGTGAGCACGATGCGCGCGGCGTGAAAGCTGCGCCCATCCTCGGTCCGCACGCCTTCCAGCCGGTCGCCCTCCATAAGAAAAGCGTTCACCGCCCCTTCCACGATGGTGAGATTAGCCTGGGCCTCGATCGCCGCCTGCATCGCCTCGCGATAAAGCTTGCGGTCCGCCTGCGCCCGCGGGCCCCGGACGGCTGGTCCCTTGCGGCGGTTGAGCAGGCGGAACTGGATGCCTGCCGCATCGGCAACCCGGCCCATCAGCCCGTCAAGCGCATCTATTTCCCGCACCAGATGGCCCTTGCCGAGACCGCCGATGGCGGGGTTGCAGGACATTTCGCCGATAGTCGTGAATTTATGGGTGATCAGCGCCGTGCGCGCGCCAAGGCGGGCCGATGCGGCGGCGGCTTCCGCGCCCGCATGGCCTCCTCCGATGACGATGACGTCAAAACGTTCCATGAGGGATGATGTACGCGCGCGCCGGAAAAGGGTCAACGGGGACGACTGTTTCACGTGAAACAGTGAGATCCAGAGTCCCGCCCCGCATGGGAGATGTTTCACGTGAAACATCACTTCCCGATGCAGAAATCCCGGAACACAACGTCGAGCAGGTCTTCCACATCGATGCGTCCGGTCAGCCGCCCCAGCGCCCGCGCCGCCAGACGCAGATCCTCGGCGACCAGCTCAAGATCAAGGCCCCGGCGGGTCGCCATGCCCGCCCGACCCAGCGCCTCCACGCAAAAGGTCACGCCTTCGCGATGCCGGGCCCGGGTCAGAAGCGGCTGATCCGAAAGATGCGCCAGAACGGAGACGCGCGCCTCAAGCGCCGCGATCAGCGCCTCAAGCCCCTGCCCTGTCGCGACCGACACCGCCAGAACATCCTCTGCCGGGATAACCCCGCCCCGGTCAATTTTGTTGAGCACCTTGAGGTCACCCGCCCCAGTGTCTGTGAAATCGCCCAGAATTGACCCGTCCGGCTCGATGGCGGCAAGCCGGATCGCGAAGTCCGCCCCCTCCGCTTTTGCCTTCGCCCGGCGCACGCCTTCGCGTTCGATGGCATTTTCGCTGTCGCGCAGGCCCGCCGTATCGATCAATGTCACCGGAACCCCGGCCATATCCAGACGGACCTCGATCAGGTCGCGGGTCGTCCCCGCCTCCTCCGACACAATGGCGACTTCGCGGGCGGCGAGCCGGTTGACCAGACTGGACTTGCCCGCATTGGGGGGGCCGACCACGGCAATTTCGATGCCGCTCCTCAGGCGCTCGCCGCGTCCGCCATCATCGAGATGGCGCTGAAGTTCATCCCGCAATACATCGATTCCCGGCAGAACCCGTCCCGCCGGGTCCTCGCCTTCCACATCGTCCGAAAAGTCGATTTCCGCTTCGAGATAGGCGAGCAGCTGGATCAACCGCCGGCGCCACTCTTCATAAAGAGCGCCAAGGGCACCCTCCATCTGACGCAAGGCCTGACGCCGCTGAGCCGTGGTTTCCGCGTCGATGAGGTCCGCAAGGCCTTCAACCTCCGTCAGGTCAAGCTTGCCGTTCAGGAAGGCCCGGCGGGTAAACTCGCCGGGTTCCGCCATGCGCAGCCCCTCGATCCGGCCCAGCGCATCAAGCAGGCCAGACGCCACAGCCCGCCCGCCATGGATATGGAGTTCCACGACATCCTCGCCGGTAAAGCTCGCGGGGCCGGGGAACCAGAGCGCCAGCCCGTCATCGATGGGTTCATGGGTCAGCGGATCGGCAAACGGGCGACGCGCAGCCATCCGGGGTTCTGGCAGGCTCCGGCCCGTCAGAAGAACAAGCGCTTCGCCCGCCTGCGGACCTGAAACCCTTATGATAGCGATGCCCGCCCGGCCCGCGCCCGACGCCAGCGCATAGATCGTTTCGCTCACAACAAGGCCCGGCTCAGCATGAAGCTCACTTGGGCTCCTTTTTCGCCCCCGCTCCCGTGGAGCCGGAGCCCTCCTTGCCCTGCCCCATGGCGTTGCGCGCCATGCTCCACATCAGCTCATTGAATTTTTCCAGACCCTGCGTGCCCATCGGCATCACCGCCTTGGCGATGGTATCGGGATCGATATAGGAGAAATTCTGGGCAACCTTCTTCTCGAACTGCTCCATCAGGCGGGCCTGCATGGGCTTCACATCCGGCAGGCCCATCAGGGTGCGCGCCTCTTCCGCCGTCATATCGATATCGACCTTCACTTTCATGGGCGGAAAAGCTCCTTTGCTGCGGCACTGGGACGAGACTTTATATATAACCGACCGGGACACTACATGCTTCAAGTGAACCCGTGCGAGGGCCTTATGTCACGCAATTTTCTGGATGCCGAAACCAGCCCTTATCTGCTCCAGCACAAGGACAACCCGGTTCACTGGCGGCCATGGGGGCCGCAGGCGCTGGCGGCGGCAAAGGCGGAGAACAAGCCGATCCTTCTTTCCGTCGGCTATGCCGCCTGCCACTGGTGCCATGTCATGGCTCACGAAAGTTTCGAGGACCCGGCAACGGCCGATGTGATGAACCGGCTCTTCATCAACATCAAGGTCGACCGGGAAGAGCGGCCCGACATCGATACCATCTACATGAATGCGCTCCACCTGCTGGGCGAACAGGGCGGCTGGCCCCTCACCATGTTCCTCACCCCCTCGGGCGAACCCTTCTGGGGGGGCACCTATTTCCCAAAAACGCCGCAATATGGCAGGCCCGGCTTCACACAGGTGCTCGAAACAGTCTCAACGATTTTTCACGATGAGCCCGACAAGGTGGAGAAAAACCGCGCCGCGCTGGTGCAGGCGCTGGAAAACCAGGCCACCCACCATCATCCGGGCGAACCAACCGCGCAGGTGCTCGACATCGTCGCGGAAAAAATCCTGGGCCTGATCGACCTCACCCATGGCGGCATCAAGGGCGCGCCCAAGTTTCCCCAGACCGGGCTTTTCGCCCTGCTCTGGCGCGCCTTCCTGCGCCATGGCGATCCTGAATATCTGGACGCCATATCCCGCACGCTCGATCACATCTGCGAAGGCGGCATCTATGACCATCTCGCCGGCGGCTTCGCCAGATATTCTGTAGACGAACGATGGCTTGCGCCGCATTTTGAAAAGATGCTCTACGATAATGCCCAACTTGTCGAGCTGCTCACGCAGGTGTGGAAGGAAACCCGCGACGATCTCTATGCCCGACGCGTGGCTGAAACGATCCGCTGGGTGATGGATGAAATGCTGACGCCGGAAGGCGCTTTCGCGGCCTCTCTCGATGCCGATTCCGAAGGCGAGGAAGGCCGGTTCTATGTCTGGAGCCGCAAGGAAATTGGCGACGCTCTGGGAAAAGATGCCGATCTTTTCTGCACGGCTTATGATGTCAGCGAAGCAGGAAACTGGGAGGGTCACAATATCCTCAACCGTCTTCATCGCGCGGACGATCATGTCAGCGAGGCGGAAGAGCTCGCGCTCGCCCCTCTCCGCGCAAAGCTCCTTGCCCACCGCTCAATCCGCATCCGTCCCGGTACAGATGACAAGATCCTCGCCGACTGGAACGGCCTGATGATCGCGGCCCTGGCCGAAGCCGGCGCTACATTCGCAAAGCCTGAATGGATCGCCGTCGCGGCCCATGCTTTCGCCTTCATCTCCGGCCATATGGTCCGGGATGGGCGCACCTCCCACAGCTACCGCTCTGGCAAGCTCCAACACCGGGCCATGGCGGACGACCTGGCAAACCTCGCGCGCGCGGGCATTACTCTCTTTGAGGCAACCGGCGACCGGCTCTATCTGACGGCCGCGGAAGCGCTGGTCGGCGAACTCGATACGCATTACCGGGACACAACCTATGGCGGATATTTTTTCACCGCCGACGACGCTGAGGACCTAATCGTCCGTACACGCACCGTATCGGATGACGCCACCCCCGCGGCGAACGGCACCATGCCCGGCGTGCTCGTCAAGCTTGGCCTGCTGACCGGCAAACAGGATTATCTCACGCGCGCTGATGAAATCATCCACAGCTTCTCCGGTGAACTGTCGCACAATATCTTTCCGCTCGGCACATGGCTTGGCGGTTTTGAAACCCGCCTGCGCCCTGTCCAGATCGTGGTGGTGGGCGAGAAGGCCGCGCGCGCGCCGTTTGTCTGTGCCGTTTTCCAGACCGCCTTGCCGACCCGCGTACTGCTTGAAGTGGATTCCGGCGCGGCCCTGCCACCCGGCCATCCTGCCGAGGGCAAGGAGGCTGGCCCTTCGGGTGTCGCGGCCTATGTCTGCATTGGTGAAAGCTGTTCCCTCCCCGTGACGGATCCGCTTTCGCTCTCACAGAACCTGCGCGCCGCGCGCGCCCTGAGTCGTGATACGTTGGACTGAAAGAAAACGAAAAGCTTTTGCCCATAATCGGCAGGAACAAACACCAGCAGGAGAAAATCATGAGTGGCGAAACCATCACCATATCCGGTCCGGACGGTTCCTTTTCCGGTTATCTCTCGAAGCCCGCGAGCGGCAAGGGACCGGGCATCGTGGTCATTCAGGAAATTTTCGGCGTCAATCAGGTGATGCGCGACATCACAGACGGGCTCGCCGCGCAGGGTTATGTCGCGCTTTGCCCGGATCTCTTCTGGCGCATCGAACCCGGCATCGACATTACCGACAAGACCGACGCTGAATGGAAGCGGGCCTTCGAGCTGTTCGGAGCCTTTGATATGGAAAAAGGTCTTGTCGATATACAGAAAACCATCGATACGCTGCGTCCACTTACGACCGGCAAGATTGGCGCGGTCGGTTATTGTCTCGGCGGTCAGGTTGCCTATCTCACCGCCTGCCATACCAATGTGGATGCTTCGGTCGGTTTTTATGGGGTGAATCTCCAATCGCGCCTGGCGGACGCGAAAAACATCAAGGCGCCGCTCATGCTGCACATCGCTGGCAAGGATGAGTTCACCCCGCCCGAAGCTCAGGCGCAGATCATTGCGGGCCTGAAAGACAATCCGCACGTCACAATTCATACCTACCCGGAAGATGATCACGCCTTTGCGCGCATCGGTGGCATTCATTACAACAAGGCCTCAGCCGACAGCGCCAATGGCCGCACGCTCGAGTTCTTCAAGAAAAATCTCGGCTGACCTGAAACCGGCGGCGGGCACACGTGCCCATCGCCGCCCAACCACACCTTAACAATCGAAAACAAGAGGCTCTCATGCCCCAGTCCGTCAAAGCCATCCGCATTCATGAGCAAGGTTCGCCCTCTGTCATGAAACTGGAAAATGTCGAACTCGATGCGCCAAAGCCCGGTCAGGTGCGCGTCCGCCACGAAACCATCGGCGTCAACTTCATAGACACCTATCACCGCTCCGGACTTTACAAGATTCCCGTACCCTCCGGCATCGGCATGGAAGCGGCGGGAGTGGTGGATGCCATCGGGGAAGGCGTCGCCGGTTTCAAGCCGGGCGACCGGGTCGGCTATTGCTCTGGCCCCATCGGCGCATACGCGCAAGCCCACACGGTTTCAGCGGCGCAACTGATGAAGCTGCCCGATGGCGTCAGCTCGGAGGATGCGGCGGCTTTGATGCTCAAGGGCCTGACAGTCCAGTATCTTTTCCGCTCCACCTACCGGCTCAAGGCGGGCGAAACCATCCTTTTCCATGCGGCCGCAGGCGGTGTCGGCCTCATTGCCTGTCAGTGGGCGAAGCATCTGGGCGTCACCATGATCGGCACCGTCGGTTCCGACGACAAGGCAGACCTCGCGCTTGGCAATGGCTGCACCCATGTCATCAACTATCACAAGGAAGATGTGGTCGCCCGGGTGAAGGAGATCACCGGCGGCAAGGGCGTGCCGGTCGTTTATGACGGCGTCGGCAAGGACACTTTCACAATTTCGCTTGATTGCCTGAGCCCGCGCGGCCTGCTTGCCTCGTTCGGCAATTCATCGGGTTCCGTGACCGGCGTCGATCTCGGCATCCTTGCCGCCAAGGGCTCGCTTTACGTCACCCGCCCGACGCTGTTCCACTATATCGCAACGCGTGAGGAACTGGATGCGGCGTCCGGCGAATTGTTCGATCTTGTCGCAAGGGGAATAGTCAAGGCAGACATCCGCCAACGCTTCGCTCTCGCCGATGCGGTGAAAGCTCATGAGGCGCTGGCAAGCCGCAACACGGTCGGCGCGACGGTGCTCATTCCGTAAAGCTAGTAATATTCTCCCTCGCAATTGGTTGCGGGGGAAAATATCTCCTGAGAAATCCGCGCAGATCAGGCCTGTCGCCCGCCGGCTTTTCCTTCGGCAAGTATCTCGTCTGTCGAAAGCACACTCGCATAGCCGAAGGCCAGCGCTGCCATGAAGGCGGCATGGACCTGCCGCGCCGGCACCGTGGTGCCGTTGAACTCAAGGTCGACCGTAGCGACGGCATCGTGAGCGACGG
>JAATFR010000381.1 GCA_015655095.1 Hyphomicrobiales bacterium
CGGTTCGCGCTGCCCCGCGTTCTTGTGGCTGCCGCCGTCATCGCCACTGCCGGGCTTGTTGCCCTTGATCTCCTCGTACTCACCGAGACCCTCCTCGGCTGAGCGCGAAAAAGCCGTGGCGATGCCCATCGCCACGGCTTGCCTTTTCTCTATCCGCACCCTTTCCTTCCGGGCCGCGCTATTTCCACCCGCCCGTCATCCCCCTATGCTCGCGCGGGAGACGTGTGAAGACAGGGTGATGAAATGCGGGCCAATGCGTCGTCTGCGAAAATTCTGGGGCAAAAGCTCGCTGATCTGAATGCCGGTCATGTCCATCTCGGCCTGTTCGATGTCGAGGGCGTTTTCCGCCACAAGCTGGTCGATGCGGACAAGGCCGTGAAACTGGCCGCCGAGGGCTATCCCTTCTGCGAGGTTCTCTACAAATGGGACATTGCGGAGGCAACCTACGGCAGCGCCGCCTATATCGACCGGCCCGCCTTTCTCGATGAGGGGAGCGTGCGCACCTATCCCTTCGCGCCTGGTCAGGCCGTAGTCATCGCCGATTTCGAGGAACCGTTCGGCGTGCTTTCGCCCCGCAACCAGCTTCTGCGCCAGCTCGATCTGGCCGCGGGGATGGGTTTTTCAGTTTTCTCCGCGCTGGAGTTCGAGTTCGTGTTGCTGGACGAGACGCCGGTCAGCGCGCGCGACAAGCGCTTCGACCAGCTCACGCCTTTCGCCCCGGCCAACCGCACCTATTCGCTTTCCACGGCCGCGCTCTACGGCGATCTTCTGGCCGGTCTGCGCGAAACCATGGCGACCATGAACATTGCGATAGACGCCATCCATACCGAACTGGGGCCGGGCTGCTTTGAGGCCCCGCTTACCTATGCCGAGGGCATCAAGGCGGCGGACGATGCGGCCCTCTTCAAAAATTTTGCCAAGGCCTATTTCCTGCGTCAGGATCTGATGGCGGGCTTCATGTCGAAAATGTCGCCGGACCTGCCGGGGCAATCCGGGCACCTGCATCTTTCCCTGCGCGACCGCGCTGGCGCGCCGATCTTCTCCGATCCTGCACGGCCCGACGGCTTGAGCGAAACCGCCCTTCATTTCATTGGTGGGCTGACGAGGCTGATGCCGGAACTGCTGGCTATGTGCAGCCACACTGTCAATGCCTACAAGCGCATCGTGCCGGGAAGCTGGGCGCCGACCGCCTCCAACTGGGGCGTGCAGAACCGCACCGCGGCGGTTCGCATCATCAATGATCAGCCAGCCGCGACCCGCATCGAGTTCCGCGTGCCCTCGGCGGACACGAACCCCTATCTGGCGCTGTCGCTCTGCCTTGCCGCGGGGCTCTGGGGCATTCGCAACAAGGTTCTGCCCGGGGAAGGCAGCAGCGGCGATTTCTACGCGGACGAGCCAGCGCCTGAATCGCGCCTGCCGCGCGATCTGCGCGAGGCGGCGGACCGGTTCGATGCAAGTCTCGTCGCCCGTGAGCTTTTCGGCGACGCATTCGTGGACAGTTTCGTTGAATCGCGCCGCTATGAAGCGGCGGCTTATGCGCGTCAGATCAGCTCTTGGGAAATTCGCCGCTATCTGGAAGTGGTCTAGATGCCGGATTCCTCATGCTGATGGACCGTTTCGATGTGGTGACCGTCGGTGCGGGCGCGGCGGGCATGATGTGCGCCATCGAGGCGGGCAAGCGCGGCCGTTCCGTTCTCATTATCGATCATGCGCGCGCGCCGGGAGAGAAGATCCGCATTTCCGGTGGCGGGCGCTGCAACTTCACCAACCTGAATGCGACGCCTGCCAACTATCTCTCCGCCAACCCGCATTTCTGCATCTCGGCGCTTCGCCGCTATACCCAGCATGATTTTATCGCGCTGGTCGGTCGCCACGGCATCGCCTGGCATGAAAAGACGCTGGGCCAGCTTTTCTGCGATGGTTCAGCGCAGCAGATCATCGACATGCTGGTGGGCGAGATGCGGCTTGCCGGGGTGGAACTGCGGACAGGGACTGCCGTTGAGGCGGTAGAAAAGACGGCGGACGGGTTCAGGCTGAAACTCTCTGGGAAAGCCATTGAATGCACCTCGCTGGTGGTGGCGAGCGGCGGCAAGTCGATCCCCAAAATGGGCGCGACCGGTCTGGCCTATGAGCTGGCCTTGCGCTTCGGCCTGCGGGTGACGGAAACGCGCCCGGCGCTGGTGCCGCTGACCTTCGATCCTGCGATGCTGGACCGGCTGAAGCCGCTTGCAGGCGTTGCCGTTGATGTGGATGTGGCCTGCGGCAGGACGCATTTCAAAGAGGCGATGCTCTTCACCCATCGCGGCCTTAGCGGCCCGGCCATTCTGCAAATTTCATCCTTCTGGCGCGAGGGGATGGAACTTGTGATCTCGATGAAGCCGGGGACAGATATGTTTCAGATGCTCAAGGACGCCCGCGCGCGCAATGGCCGCCAGACGGTGACGACGACGCTTGCGTCTTATCTGCCCAAACGTCTGGCGCAGATGATGGCCGAGGGCACGGATGCGGCGGGCATGGCGCTGGCGGATCTGTCCGACAAGCGCCTGCAAACTCTCGACCGGGCTGTGAACGGCTGGCGGGTCAGGCCGGTGGGCAGCGAGGGCTATCGCACGGCGGAGGTGACGCTGGGCGGCGTCGATACACGCGATCTCGATCAGCGCACGATGGCGGCGAGCGGCGTTCCCGGCCTTTATTTTATCGGCGAGGCGGTGGATGTGACGGGCTGGCTCGGCGGGTATAATTTTCAGTGGGCCTGGTCGTCGGGCTGGAGCGCCGGACAGGTGGCATGAGCGAAACTGTGAATAAAAAACCGATCCTGATCTATGTCGATGCCGACGCCTGTCCGGTCAAGGACGAGGTCTACCGCGTCGCGGAGCGCTACGGGCTCAAGGTCTATGTGGTCTCGAACAGCCCGATGATGATTCCGCGCGATCCGATGATCGAGCGCGTGGTTGTCGATGCCGGTCCCGATGTCGCCGACGACTGGATCGCGGAACGCGCCGTGCGGGGCGATGTGGTCATCACCAATGACGTCCCGCTCGCCTCGCGATGCGTCAAGGCGGGGGCGGACGTGATCTCGCCGTCGGGCCGGGCCTTTACCGAGGCGACCATCGGCATGGCGCTCGCCACTCGCAACCTGATGGAGGATATCCGCTCCACCGGCCAGATTACCGGCGGCCCCAAACCCTTTTCGAAGCGGGACCGCTCCACATTTCTGTCCGCGCTCGATCTTGCGATCGGGCGGCTGAAGCGGGCGGGATTCGGATAGCCGGATTCGGGGGATAATTATCCCCCGTTCCATTAGTCATCAGGCAGCGGAACGCTTTTCGGCGGCGGTCGATGCGGGGGCTTCCGATTTTGAGACAGGCGCGCGCGAAAAATCCATGGAGCCATCGTCGAGCCGGCCCAGCCGGAGCGTAAGCATATCGAGCGCATAGTTCTGGTAGAGCTTCCACGGCTTTTTTGAACCCTGCTTGGGCAGCATGTCGAGCGCGCGCTGGACATAGCCCGAGGAGAAGTCGAGGAACGGTTCCTCCTCGACGCCGGCTTCGGGCCGGGGCGTGGCGGCGGTGTAGCCGTGCTTGTCCATATAGTTGATGAGGCGGCACATATATTCCGCTGTCAGATCGGCCTTAAGCGTCCATGAGGCGTTGGTATAGCCGAAGGTCTGCCCCAGATTGGGAATGCCGCTGAACATGAAGCCCTTGTAGACAAGGTGACGGGACATGTCGCAGGTCTTGCCATCCAGGCTGAAGGCGACGTCGCCGAGCAGGTTGAGCTTGAGTCCGGTCGCGGTGACGATGATGTCGGCATCGAGTTCCTTGCCGCTGGCAAGTCTGATCCCGTTCTCCGTGAATGTATCGATCGTGTCCGTTTCCACCGAGGCCTTGCCCTTGCGAATGGCGCGGAACAGATCGCCGTCCGGCACGGCGCAGACGCGCTGATCCCAGGGATTGTAGCTGGGGGTGACATGCTTCTCGACGTCATAGTCCGCCCCCAGATGGTCGCGCACCCAGCCGATCATTCGCTCCTTCACCTGCTGCGGCTTCTTGCGGGCGAGCCGGAAGAAGAACATGCCGAGCAGCACATTTTTCCAGCGTACGAGCTGATAGGCCAGCATCGAGGGCAGGTGGCGCTTCAGGCGCTCGGCGATGGTGTCTTGCGACGGGCGCGACACCACATAGGAGGGCGAGCGCTGGAGCATGACGACATGAGAGGCGTCGCGGGCCATTTCCGGGAGCAGCGTCACGGCGGTCGCGCCACTGCCGATGATGACGACGCGCTTGCCCCTGTAGTCCAGATTCTCCGGCCAGAACTGGGGATGGATGATCTGGCCCTTGAACTGGCTCTCGCCCGCAAAGGTGGGGCGGTAGCCCTCGGCATAGCTGTAATAGCCGCTGCACATCAGCAGATAGCCGCAGGTGAAATGGACGGTCTCCTCGCCCTTTCTGGCCTCGACGGTCCAGAGCGAGCGGGCGGCGGACCAGTCGGCGCTGACGATCTTGTGGCTGAACAGGATGTGCTTGTCGATGCCGCGCTCGCGCGCCGTTTCGGCGATGTAGCTCCGGATCGAGGGACCGCCCGCGATGGCCTTGGGATCGGTCCATGGCTTGAAGGAATAGCCGAGCGTGTACATGTCCGAATCGGAGCGGATGCCGGGGTAGCGGAAGAGGTCCCATGTGCCGCCGAGCGCGTCGCGCCCTTCCATGATGGCATAGCTCTTGTCCGGGCATTTCATCTGGAGATGGGCCGCGGCCCCGATGCCGGACAGGCCCGCGCCGACGATCAGCACGTCGAAGTGCGTCGCTTCCACAGGGGATGCGCCAGTCTGCGGCGTGGCCAGACCGGATTGATGAATACCCATGGATGCGTCCTTCTTACCCTGTCAAAGTGACATTGTTTCTTGTCAACTTGTATCTGACAATGATCTGTGTCAATAAAAAAGCATGACTCCCGCCCCTGCCCCCGACCGACGCTACAAGGGTTCCACCGCCGATGAACGACGCGCGCGCCGCCGCGAACAGTTCATCATGGCCGCGGTCGAGGTTTATGGAGAGCGAGGCTACCGCCAGGCGACGGTCAAGTCGGTCTGCGATGCGGCGGGGCTGACGGAGCGCTATTTCTACGAAAGCTTCCCCAACAGCGAAGCGCTGCTGATCGCCTCCTTCCGGGCGGTCACCGACCATCTGTTCGAGGGGGTCGCCCGGGCGGGCGCGGCGTCAGACCATGCGGATGGCTATGAAAGAGTGCGGGCCATGCTCACGGCCTATTATGAGGGGTTGAAACGGTCCCCGGCCCCGGCGCGGGTCTTTCTGGTCGAGATCAGCGGCGTCAGCGCCGAGATGGACCGGGAACTTCAGAATTCCCTGCGCGATCTTGGCGTTCTGATCGAGCAGACCCTTTATCCGGGAAAGGCCGCGGAGAGGCCCTCCGACGAACTGCTGATGATGGGGATCGTCGGCGGCATCATCCATATCGCCCTGCAATGGATCGGGCAGGGCTATGTCCGCCCGGTCAGCGAAGTCGCCGCTACCGCCCTGCGGCTGTGCCGCGTGCTGGAGCACGAACCCCGTCTCCGCATCGCATAAGGGTGGGCTGTCGAGTGACTGTCTGGATTTTGTGGGAAGGTCTGGTGGAGCCAGGCGGAATCGAACCGCCGACCTCTTGCATGCCATGCAAGCGCTCTCCCAACTGAGCTATGGCCCCGACCGGTCGGCCGGTGTTTTCGGGACACCGGCTGTCTTGAGGTGGCGGAACTTAAGCGGCGGAGGTCACGGGAGCAAGCGAAACTTTGCCGGGTGACGCTCCGGCGTTTCATTTCGCCGGAAGTTGCGGAAATGGATCAGATTTCCTCGTCGTTTTCATGCCCGCCGCGCAGCAGATCGGAGACGTCGTCCCCGTCCTCGTCGTCCGGCAGGAAGGTGTCGTCGGCGGCGTCCTCATCGTCCGCGTCGGCATCGATGACGAGCAGATCTTCGTCGATGTCGTCCTCCGCAAGCTCCTGATCGCGCAACTCGTCCAGCGACACGGAATCGGGATCATCCTCATCGATGATGGTCTTTGGCCGCACACGCGCCGCGGGCTTTTCCTTGACCTTTTCAGGGGCTTTGGCGCGTTTGGGCTTGGCGGTCAGGTCTGGCACGAATTCATGGCTGCATTTGGGGCAGACCACGGGGTTCCTGGCGAGATCATAGAACTTCGTGCCGCAGCTTGGGCAATCCCTTTTTGTCCCTAACTCCGGTTTAGCCACTTTGATCTCCCCGCAGACGTCGCGTGATTTGAAAAACGGAAAATCCCATTGCCACGATCATGCGCTCCTGTCAAAACCTATTCGCACCCTTTTACTGGCTACCCCTGCAAAGCCCGCTTCCGCGATGGCTTCCCGTGTCGCCACAAAGCATGAGAACGACCGACCACGGCAGGATTTCCCCTTGCATAAGCTCTCACTCCAAAACATGGCCACCGGGCCATCGGGCCCTCTTCAGGGCCGGGTCCGGGTGCCCGGCGACAAGTCCATTTCCCACCGATCCCTCATCTTCGGCGCGCTCTGCGTGGGCGAAACCCGCATCACCGGCCTGCTCGAAGGCGAGGATGTTCTGGCGACGGCGGAGGCCATGCGCCGCCTCGGCGCTGAGGTGAACCGAACCGGGGAAGGCGCCTGGACGGTCTGGGGCGTCGGCGTCGGCGGGCTGAGCGAACCCGTCCAGGCGCTCGATTTCGGCAATTCCGGCACCGGATGCCGTCTCGTCATGGGCATGGTTGCAAGCCATGCGATCACCTCCACCTTCATTGGCGACGCTTCATTGTCGAAGCGCCCCATGGGCCGGGTCATCGGCCCACTGTCGGAATTTGGCGCACATTTTCAGTCCCGGGACGGCGGGCGTCTGCCGCTCACCGTCACCGGTCCGGCCCGGGCGATGCCTGTCGTCTACCGGCTGCCGGTGGCCTCCGCTCAGGTCAAATCCGCCATTCTGCTCGCGGGCCTCAACGCGCCGGGCGAAACCATTGTAATCGAGCCTGAGGCGACCCGCGATCACACGGAGCGCATGTTGAGGGCGTGTGGCGCGACCGTGCATATCGAAAAGGATGAAGAGGGGGCCAATGTCATCCGCCTCGTCGGCGAGCCTGAACTGAAGCCCTGCCCCATCATTGTGCCGGGCGATCCCTCGTCCGCCGCTTTCCCGGTTGTTGCCGCGCTCATCATTCCGGGCTCCGAGATTGTGGTGGAGGGGATCATGCTCAATCCGCATCGCGCCGGGCTCTATGCCACCCTGATGGAAATGGGTGGCGACATAGAGGTCATGAATCAGCGCGAGGAAGGGGGAGAGCCCGTCGCAGACCTGCGCGTCCGCGCCAGCGCGCTCAAAGGCATCGAGGTGCCAGCCGAACGCGCGCCCTCCATGATCGATGAATATCCGGTGCTGGCGGTGGCCGCCGCCTTCGCCGAGGGCGACACCATCATGCGCGGCCTTGCCGAACTCAGGGTCAAGGAGAGCGACCGGCTGTCGGCCACGGCCGCCGGGCTTCACGCCAACGGCGTCAAGGTCCGCGAGCTGGAAGACGGGCTGATCGTCGAGGGCCGCGCTGGCGCGGTTTCCGGCGGCGGCCATGTGGCAACCCATCTCGATCACCGGATCGCCATGGCTTTTCTGGTATTGGGCATGGCGGCGGGGCGCGGCGTCACCGTCGATGATTCCAGCATGATCGCGACGAGTTTCCCGGAGTTCGTGCCGCTCATGCAGAGCCTCGGTGCCCGGTTTGTGTAATCTGTCCGGGTCTGCGTTTGCCCGTAAACAGGGGGGGGCGGTCCGACCCCCCGCTTCTGGAAAGTGTCACGGATGATTATTGCCATCGACGGACCCGCAGCCTCCGGCAAAGGTACATTGGCCCGCAAGATCGCCGCTCATTATGAGCTGCATTATCTCGATACAGGTTCGCTCTACCGGGCGGTCGCCTATGAGGTCCTGAAAGCGGATCGGGACCCCAATGACACCTCGGCGGCCTTTTCGGCGGCTGAACTGCTTGATGTCGACCGGATCGAGCATGGCCAGATCCGGTCGGCGGCGGTGGGGCAGGCGGCGTCCGTCGTCGCTGCAAAGCCCGAGGTCAGGGCCGCCATCCTCCAGATCCAGCGCGATTATGCCGCCCGCAAGCCCGGCGCGGTGCTCGACGGGCGCGATATCGGCACCGTGGTCTGTCCCGACGCGGATGTGAAACTGTTCGTGACGGCAAGCCCGGAGGTCCGCGCCCACCGGCGCTGGCAGGAGCTTAGCGCGACCGGCCACCCGGTGGACGAGGCCGAGGTGCTGGCTGAGATCACGGAACGCGACCTGCGCGATACCAGCCGCGACATCGCCCCCTTGCGGCAGGCCGAGGACGCCTACTTGCTCGATACCAGTAATTTGGATATAGAAGCGGCGTTCGATACGGCTGTCGGCATCATCGAAAGCGCTAAAAAATAGGCGCGGTCGCAAGGGATCGTGCCCTTTCGGTATTGGACTACCAGCCGTTGATTTAACACTCTTTTGATTGCTCTCCGGCGCCTTCGCGACGCCTGGGGGAAGACCCGCGGAACCAACCGCAGGCCGGAAAACATGAGACCTAAGGAGAACTGAACATTGGCTAATGAACTGACGCGTGACTCATTCAACCCCACGCGCGAAGACTTCGCGGCTCTGCTCGATCAGAGTTTCAGCGAAAACGAGATGCAGGAAGGCTCGGTCATCAAGGGCACCATTGTTGCCATCGAGAACGACCTTGCCATCATCGACGTCGGCCTCAAGACCGAAGGCCGCGTCCCCCTCAAGGAATTCGCCACCGCCGGCAAGCCGGCCAATTTCAAGGTTGGCGATACGGTCGAGGTTTTCCTCGAACGCATTGAAAATTCTGCCGGTGAAGCCGTGCTGTCGCGTGAAAAGGCGAAGCGCGAGGAAAGCTGGATCCGTCTCGAAGTTGCCTTCGAGAAGCAGGAACGCGTCGAAGGCCAGATCTTCGGTCGCGTCAAGGGCGGCTTCACGGTCGACCTCGACGGCGCCGTCGCCTTCCTTCCGGGCAGCCAGGTCGATATCCGCCCCGTGCGAGATGTGACCCCGCTCATGAATATGCCGCAGCCTTTCCAGATCCTGAAAATGGACAAGCGCCGGGGCAACATCGTTGTGTCTCGCCGCGCCGTGCTGGAAGAGACCCGCGCCGAGCAGCGTCAGGAACTCGTCGAGAACCTGCGCGAAGGCCAGGTGCTCGAAGGCATCGTCAAGAACATCACCGATTATGGCGCGTTCGTCGATCTCGGCGGCGTCGATGGTCTGCTGCATGTGACCGACATTGCCTGGCGCCGCGTCAACCATCCGTCCGAAGTTCTCTCTATCGGTCAGGCCGTCAAGGTCATCGTGATCAAGGTGAACCAGGACACCCAGCGCATTTCGCTCGGTATGAAGCAGCTCGAAGCCGATCCGTGGGAAGGCGTCGAG
>JAATFR010000270.1 GCA_015655095.1 Hyphomicrobiales bacterium
CTGAGCGAATGGTTGGTTTCAAAGGTATGGGGTGGACTATTGAGCAGGTAGCGGCACAGCTCGCCGATATACTGAAACAGCGTCGCTCCATATTTGTTGACGTCGTTCCAGAATTCATTGGTCGAGAATTTGCGCCGGATGATCACGGAGCCGCCGACGGTCAGCGTGGTGCCAATGGCGCAGATGCCGCCCGCCGAATGATAGAGTGGCAGCACGCAGTACATGCGGTCGCGCGCGGTCGCGTTCGCGCCCGCCGAGAAGGCGCCCATGATGCCGAGCACGCGGGCATGGGGCAGTTTCGCCGCCTTGGGATTGCCTGTGGTGCCGCTTGTGTAGATGAAAAGGGCATTGTCCTCGATGGTCAGGCCCTTGCGCAAATCGGTCGGCAGCGGTCCGTCCGGCTGGCCTGCAAGATTGGCATCGATATCCACCGCGCCGTTCACGTTGCCACCCGTTGCCCAGACCTTGAGCGGGCGGTCAAAGCCGTCTGTATCGATGCTGGCGAAGTTTTCAGCCAGTTCCGCACCAAGAATCAGGTGGTCTGCGCCGGAAATTCCCAGGCTGTGGGCCAACGGCCCCTTGGTCTGGTTGGTGTTGATGAGGGCGGCGGCTGCACCGGTCTTGAGTATCCCGAGCCAGGCGAACAGATATTCTGGCCGGTTTTCCATCAGCAGGGCGACCACATGACCCTTGCCAATGCCTTGTTCCAGCGCCCAGCGCGCATAGCGGTTGGCCTGCGCGTTATAGTCGCGATAGCTATAGCTCACGTCCTCGAAATAGATCGCGATATTATCGGGGATGTCGCGGGCCTGGTCCTCAATGACGTCGGCATAGGTGCGCCCGGGATTCTTGTAGACGGCACTGAGCCGTTTCAGAGTTCTGATTGCCGCGGTTGCGAAGATGATGTCGTTTTTGATGCGGGTGATAAGACCCATTCCGGGGGCACTCCTTCTGAAACGGAGGCCTCCCTTATGCCCGGCGCACTCAGGCAAGGTCAAGGATTAGGATATCCTGCGCGTGGAGGCGTTGGTCAGAGAAAAGATGATGGTGGATGAAAAAACAGGGGGGGAGAAGATCCTCGATACGAGCGGACTCCATTGCCCCATGCCCGTGTTGCTGACGAGGCGGCGGCTTCGGACTTTGACGCCGGGGACAAGACTTGTGGTCATGGCCACGGACCCGCTGGCCGAACTCGATCTGGCCAACTTCTGCCGCGAGGAGGGGCATGTGCTCATCTCGGTCAGCAAGGATGCGGACAGGATTACTGTCCGCATCGAGCGGGGCTGATCAGACGGTCTGGGAAATACGCGCCAGCGTTGCCTGGTAGTGCGCGGGCGGCGTGAGCCCGAGCGTCTGCCGGACTTCGGCGAGCGGACGGGTCAGCAATTGCTCCCAGTCCGCAGCGGGCATCCATTGGGCCTTCTTGCCGAGGCGATAGCCTTCCAGTACCGGGCGCCAGACACCCATGCCAGGATGATCGCTGCTGAGGGAGCGTGTGCCAAACAAGACGATGGCGCCAATGCCGCGGTTGTGCCCCTGGGCATAGGTGAAAGCCAGAAGGGAGAGTTCGCCAAGCCCGTCGCGCCCATAGCCTGTGGTGACATGCCACAAATCATGCATATCGCGCAGCCGGTTCCCGAAAAGCCGGGCGCCGGGGGGGAGCGCGGTGAGGTCCGGCCCATCCTGCGACGCCTCGACCAGCCCGTCCGCTGTCAGGTTCTCGCCCTGCATGAAGGCGAGATAGTGTCGCCCAAGGCTTTCGGCTGGCAGGCTCTTGAGATAGTCCACGTTGCTGAGCGTCTCCAGCAGGGAGCGCTGTTCCTGGATGATGGCGGCGCCTGTGGGCAATGAGGCGAAGCGAATGAAATTCTTGCCTTCGGCGGTGCCGCCAAGCGCGTCGATCACGCGGAACACCTGGGAGGTGTCTTCCTTGTCATTGATCAGCGCCTTGATGGCGCGCCACGCGTCAAGCGGACGGACCCGCTTGCGGGGCATTCTGAAGGAGGAAAAATCTGCGGTGGACGACATTGTACGATCCTGCCTGTAGTGCTGGACGGTCAAAAAGTACAGAATACGAAAGCACACGTTACATCCTGGTTTATCTATGATATTGACATTGATGTCAATTAATATCGCAGGGAGAAAAAATCCTCTTTCGCGGTTGTTCGAAGTTGTGGTCGCGGGGGAAAGACCGCATAGGAACCCGGAAAGAAAAAAGGAGAAGACAAGCCATGGAGCATGACCTGCCAAATCTGCAGACAGACCCGGCAAAGGCGGCGGCGCCCGCCGCCAAGCGAAGTCGCCGTCCTGCCGAGCAGGCCCGCCGTCTTATTCTCGATGCCGCTGAGAAACGTCTGGCGGAACAGGGGCCGGAGGGTATCCGCTTGCAGGACATTGCGCGCGATATCGGCATTTCCCACCCTGCCATTCTTCACCATTTTGAAAGCCGGGAGGGCCTGGTGCGCGCGCTGATCGAGCGGGCCTCCCAGCAATTGCGCGACACCCTGCTCAATGCCTTCGAGGTAACCGCAGCCGGGCAGTTTGGCGCGAGTGACGTCATTTCCAAGGTTTTCGAGGCTCTCAGCGACCGGGGTACGGCGCGGCTGTGGTCATGGCTCCATCTTACGGGGCGAGAGCTGGAGCACGATGTCTCCACGCATCTGGTCGGGGAGATGTCGGAGCGGCTCCACAGCTTGCGCATCCTTCAGGCGCGGGAAGCCGGATTGCCGGAGCCTGAATGGGAGGACACGCTCTTTACCGCCATTCTGGTTGCCAGCACCGCTTTTGGCGATGCCATCATCGGTCAGCGACTGACGGCGGGTTCGGTTGAAGGCGCGGATGGGCGCGCCCGTTTCCGGCGATGGTTTGCAAAGCTCCTCATGGAGCGCAATTTCCCTGGCCGCCAGCCCAGGGTTGGCTGAATGCCCGGAAAATCATGATCATTCGTGACGCTGTCGGGAGCGATATTCCCGCTATCCTCGACATTTATAATGATGCGGCCCTCAACACGACGTCCATCTGGAACGATGGCGCCGTTTCCCTGCAAAACCGTGAGCGGTGGTGGCAGGACCGGCGCGATCAGGATCTGCCCGTTCTCGTGGCGACGGGCGAGGGAGGCACAGTTGACGGTTACGCCGCCTTCGGCCCGTTCCGGCCCCACGATGGCTATCGTTTCACGGTTGAAAATTCGGTCTATGTCCGGGATGGCGCGCGCGGACAGGGTGTGGGACGCGGGCTGATGGATGTCCTGATCGAGCGGGCAAGGCTTGGCGGCTTCCGTGTCATGGTCGCCGCCATCGAGTCCGGTAACACCCCTTCCATCGCGCTCCACCGGCGTTGCGGTTTTGTCCAGACCGGCCATATGCCGCAGGTCGGCTTAAAGTTCGGCCGATGGCTCGATCTGGTGCTGATGCAGCGCGCGCTTGCGTGACCGGACTTAAAGCTCCAGCACGGCTTTGGCCATGATATTGCGCTGAACCTCGTTCGAGCCGCCATAGATCGAGGAGGCGCGGGTATTGAGATATTTCGGCACAGCCATCAGGGCGTGATCTGGTCCTGCAGGCGAAACATTCGAGCCCCAGATGCGGGCTTCGAGAACATGGGGCACCACATAATAGGCCACGGCCTCGATGCCCAGTTCCGTGAGGCGCTGGTTCATTTCAGTGCCCCGGGTCTTGATGATCGAGGAGGCGGCGCCAGGGTTCTGGCCGCTCGACAGCGCCGACATGATCCGGTGCTCGGTGGACTCCACGGCGGTCACGTCGATGTCGGCCTCATCCACCTTGCGACGAAAGGCCGGGTCCGTGATCAGCTTTCCGCCATCGCCCGCGCGTTCCTCGCTCGCGATGGAGCGCAGCCGGTTGAGGGCGCTGCGCAGATTGGCCCCATGGGCAGAGCCGCCGCGCTCGAACTCCAGCAGATATTTGGCCACCGTCCAGCCATTGTTCTCGGCGCCGACAAGGTTGGCTTTGGGCACCCGCACATTGTCGAAGAATACCTGATTGACCTCATGGTCGCCCGCCAGCGTGATGATCGGCTCGACCGTGATGCCGGGGCTTTCCATGTCAATCAGGATGAAGGAAATGCCTTCCTGCTTGCGGGCGGATGGGTCGGTGCGGACTAGGCAGAACATGCGGTTCGCGAAGTGCGCACCCGTGGTCCACAGTTTGCTGCCATTGACGATATAGTCGTCGCCATCGCTGATAGCCCGCGTCTGGAGGCTGGCGAGGTCCGAGCCTGATCCGGGTTCGGAATAACCCTGGCACCACCAGTCCTCTCCGTTCAGGATTCGCGGCAGGTACCAGGCCTTCTGTGCCTCGCTGCCGTGGCCCATAAGGGTAGGGCCGACCATGGAGAGGCCCATGTTGGACGAGATGGGGACGCCCGCCGTCGCGCATTCGCTGGCATAGATGAAGCGTTTCATCACATCCCAGCCGGTGCCGCCATATTGCTTCGGCCATGAGGGGGCGGCCCAACCGCGCGCATTGACGATTGCCAGCCATTCGACCCGCAAGCTGTGATCGGAGAGAATGCCGGGCGTCAACCGCGCGCGCGCCTTCAATTCTTCAGTCAGATGAGTGTCAAGGAAGGCCCTCACCTCGTCGCGAAAGGCCAGGTCTTCCTGTTTCATCGCCAGATCCATTGGTTTCTTCTCCCCATGTCACATGTTTTCTTTTCTGGCATAGAATTTACAAGAAAATTGCCTGCAATGGCCATGGCTTGGCTTATCTTTGGTGCGTGCGAAAAGTTCAGGTCGAAGACGGGCGTGGCCTGTGTCGCTCATCACAACATGTGGGGATCCCTCTGGATGGAAGCTGCCAACCATCTCATGCTCGTTGCCTCTGGCCTGATCGTCTTTGCCATCATGGCGGGCGCCGTCTTTTCGCGTATCGGCGCGCCGCTGCTGCTGGTGTTCATGGCGCTTGGCATGTTGGCGGGCGAGGACGGGCTGGGCGGCATCAGCTTCAGCAACTACCGGCTGGCCCATTCGTTCGGGTCGCTTGCTCTTGCGCTTATCCTGTTCGATGGCGGTCTCAATACCTCGCGGCAGGTTCTGCGCAGGGTGCTGCGTCCCGCGCTGCTGCTTGCCACAGTCGGCGTCGTTGTGACCGGAGGGATAACGGGGCTGGCGGCTGTCTGGCTGCTCGATCTCAAGCTGGAGCAGGGATTGCTCGTCGGCTCCATCGTTGCCTCGACGGACGCCGCCGCCGTGCTGCTGCTGCTGAGGGTTGGCGGTCTGCGGTTGCAACACAAGGTCGAGGGCACGCTGGAAGTCGAGTCGGGCCTCAACGATCCAATGGCGATCTTTCTGACCCTGATGTGCGTTGAGTTCGTGGCCAACGGCATCCCTGCCACCTGGATGGACGGCCTCTATTATCTGGGCCTGTTTGCCTGGGAAATGGGGGGCGGCATTGTCATTGGCCTCGTTGGCGGGCTTGCCATGCTTCTGCTGGTCAATCGCCTGCCGCTCGCATCCGGGCTTTATCCCATTCTGGCCAGCGCGCTGGCGCTTGTTGTCTTCTCATTCGCACAGACGATCCATGCCAGCGGCTTTCTGGCAATCTATGTCGTCGGCTTCATCCTCGGCAACAATTATTTCCCGTCATCCCGCGCGGTCAGCCGGTTCTCGGATGGCATGGCGTGGCTCGCCCAGATTTCGATGTTCCTGATGATGGGCCTTCTGGTTTCGCCCACTGCTCTGGTGCCGTTGCTGGTGCCGGCTTTCTGCACGGCGGCTGTACTCATTCTGGTCGCGCGTCCGCTGGCCGTGTTTCTTTCGCTGGCCCCCATCGGCTTCACCGGCAAGGAAACGATCTTCATCGGCTGGGTCGGGCTGCGTGGCGCCGTGCCGATCATTCTGGCGATCATTCCTGTCCTGGCGCACGTGCCGCAGGGGCACAAGATTTTTTCCGTCGCTTATATCGTGGTCCTGAGTTCGCTCATCGTGCAGGGCTGGACGATCAGACCCTTTGCACTCTGGCTGGGACTTGATCTTGGCGCGCCGGAGGTGGGCAAGGAGGAACAACCCAGAGCCGATTTCGTGCTTGATCCTCATGTGCTGGCCGGGGTGATCGCGGAAGCCTATGATCTGTCGCTCTCGGTTGGGGAACACAGGCTGACGCTCGACCAGCTTGTCCGTACGCGGCTGGGCGGGGATGCGGTTGAGGGCGCGCGCATTCCCATCGGCGCTGCCGATCTGGTGATACGCCAGATGGAGGAGGGCATCATCCGCCAGCTTGGTCTTGAACTCGACCCGGACCGCCCTTCCGCCTCCGATCTGACGCTGGGCGGCATATACCGTCGCGCCATCCGCATGGTACGTTCGACCTTCGCCACAGCGAAATAATCACAAGCAAACAGCCGGACAACCGGCCAAACAATCGGGAAGAGACCATGGATCTGGGATTGAAGGGGCGTAACGCCGTCATCACCGGCGCAACGCGCGGCATCGGTCGCGCCATTGCGGAAACCTTTGCCGCCGAAGGCGTGAACGTCGCCATCTGTGCCCGCAAGGCCGACGAGGTCGCCGAAGCGGTCGCCGCGCTTCAGGCAAAAGGGGTGAAAGCCATAGGGGGCGTCGCCGACATTGGGGATGAGGCGGGTTTCAAGGCGTGGATCGCGCAGGCGGGCGAGGAACTGGGCGGCATCGACATGCTGGTCTCCAACGCCAGCGCGCTCCAGAACGGCAATGCGGAAGAGGCGTGGAAGGCCTGTTTCGAGATCGACGTGCTCGGCGCGGTGCGCGCCGCCGATGCCGCCATGCCCTTTCTGCTGAAGGCCGCGGAAAAAACCGGGGATGCTTCCATCGTCATCATTTCATCCGTCTCGGCGGCAGAAACCACCTATGGCAACAGTTATGGCGCGATGAAGGCGGCCCAGATCCATCTGGCCAAGGGGTTGGCCAAGCAGTTCGCGGGTCAGCATGTCCGGGTCAATACGGTCTCTCCCGGTACGGTCTATTTCAAGGGCGGAGTCTGGGACATGATCGAGCAGCACATGCCCGACACTTTCAAGGATGCAATGAGCCGCAATCCGACAGGCCGCATGGCCACGCCACAGGACATTGCCAATTCCACCGTCTTCCTGTCGAGCCCTATGTCGTCCTTCACTACCGGCAGCAACCTGCTGATCGACGGGGGCTTGTCGAGCCGGGTCAATTACTGAACGAAATCGGGGACGCGCCCATGCCCGGCAAGGGCGCGTTCCTCAATCGATCAGCGAGGGCTGCGCGCGCTTTGCGGGCACAAGCGGTGTTTCGCCGTCCTCGCCCATCTCGACATCCTGAATCTTCTCGCCCCGTTTGCTGATCTGGTCGGTTGAAGTGCGGATTTCGCGGATGTCGCCTTCCGCCTGCTGGAAATGCTTGTCGAGATTGTCGACCCGCTTCTGGAGCCGGACCACATCGTGAAGCAGCAGGCCGACATATTTCTGGATTACGCCGGCCTGTTCGCGCATCTGGCTGTCCTTCAGTACCGCGCGCACCGTGTTCAGCGTCGCCATCAGGGTCGTCGGCGAAACGATCCAGACGCGCGCCTGATAGCTGCGGGTCACGACCTCGGGAAAGTTCGC
>JAATFR010000308.1 GCA_015655095.1 Hyphomicrobiales bacterium
ACAGCACGCGCAGTTCAACTGTTTCCTGTGGAGTCTTGAGCGCGCGCGCCATGACAATGAGCACCTGCATAGCCGTGCGCGCGCCCGCCTCCCGCAAGGGGGTCCAGCTTTCAGGATTGGTGCTGGAGCGGCGCAGAGCCGCCGCCAGAATTCCCTCGGCATTACGAAAGAAGGCCACAAGCATCCGGATCATCGTCTCGGCGACCTCACGCGGCGCGGTGCCTTCGTTGAGAATGGCGAGAAGCGACTTCATCTGTCCTTCGGCGGGCTTTAGCAAATCATGGACAATGGCGAGGAACAGCGCCTCCTTGTTCTGGAAACGCCCATATACCGTGCCGACGGCGCATCCCGCCTCACGGGCGATGTCCGCGACGGTGACATCTTCATATTCACGGATCGAAAACAGATGCTTGCCCGCCTTGAGCAGGGCATCCATGCGCGCACGGCTGCGCTCCTGCTTGGGCTCGATCAGGTGGGGTGGTCTGGAAGAGGTCTTATCTTTATTATCGGTCATGATGAGGGTTCTCGAATACGAATTCATATTCGAGGATAAGGGCCTCATTCACCAGCCTCAAGCCCCATGAAACAATATTTGCGGAACCTAATACCAGTAGGGCCGGCCCCATCGGTCATAATAAGGAAAAGGCGGCGTGGCTGCCTGAATAGCTGAAGCCTGCTCCTCTGTCGCCCGGATTTGCCGAAGCTTCAGGACGCAATTGCCAAGCTCGGTGGTTCCCACCTGAAAGCCGAGGCGCTGGCACTCTTGCATGTCGGCCTGCCGCTGGGCCGTCTCCATGGCCATGTGCTCCTCCGGCGACACGCAGGCGGCAAGCAGCAGGAGAGGCAGCAATATCCATCCCTTACTCATGATCTGAAATCTTTCCATCACTCTACCTTCCAAAGCCGAAACCGACGCCCACGCCGACACGCGGCGAGGGATCGTAACTGACTTCATCCTCCGCCCTGATCTGTTTCAGTTTCAGCCGGCAATTGCCATAGGCCTCGTTTCCCGGCTTAAAGCCGAGATCAATGCAGTCCTGATTGTCTTTCGCATCAAGTTGCGCCTGTATCGCCGCATCACTGACGCAGGCGCCCAGAGACATCATCATCCCCAGAAACAAAACCGTCACCAGCCAGTGCCGCATCATCGTTCTCCCTGAAAGATGCGAGACATATTATCCCCGATCGCGGCGAAACAAGGGCGCTAAATGAGATTTGCTCTCAATAAGATATGGATTAATAGGATTTTGCGAGACCCAGCACCTTCTCGGCAATGAAGGAAAGTATGAGTTCACGCGAAACGGGCGCAATGCGGGCAATCATGACCTCGCGCAGATAGCGCTCGACATGATATTCCTTCGCATAACCCATACCACCATGTGTCATCACCGCCTGCTCACAGGCCCGGAAGCCCGCCTCAGCGGCCAGAAATTTCGCCGCATTGGCCTCCGCCCCGCAGGGCAGGCCCGCATCGTAAAGCGCGGCGGCTTTCCAGACCATGAGGTCGGCGGCCTCAAGCTCGGCCCAGTTGCGCGCCAGCGGATGCTGGATTGCCTGGTTCTGGCCGATGGGACGGCCGAAAACCTCGCGCTCGCGGGCATAGTCGGTCGCCTTTTCGAGCGCGACGCGGCCAACGCCGATGGCCTCAGATGCGATCAGCACCCGCTCGGGATTGAGGCCATGGAGCAGATAGTGAAAGCCCTTGCCCTCCTCGCCGATCAGGTCCTCTTTCGGCACGCGCAGGCCATCAAAGAAAACCGCATTTGAATCGACCGCCTTGCGGCCCATTTTCTCGATTTCCCGCACCTCGGTCGAACCGCCACGATCAAGATCCGTATAAAACAGCGAGAGGCCCTCCGCCGGCTTCGCGCATTTGTCGGTGGGCGTGGTACGGGCCAGCAGCAAAATTTTATGCGCCGTCTGCGCCGTCGAGGTCCACATTTTGCGGCCATGGACAACATAGCCTTTGCCGTCCCACTCCGCCTTTGTCGAGATCGCCGTCGTGTTGAGCCCGGCGTCAGGCTCAGTGACGCCGAAACAGCAGCGCTCCCGGCCCGCGATCAGTGGCGGCAGATTGCGGCTCTTTTGTTCATCCGAGCCGAACACGACGAGCGGCATGGGCCCGAACAGATTCATATGGATTGCCGACGCCCCCGAAAGGCATGCGCCCGAGCGCGCGATCGTCTGGGCGACAATTGCGGCTTCCGTGACGCCAAGCCCGGAGCCGCCATAGGCTTCCGGCATCGCCACGCCGAGAAACCCGCTTTGCGCTATGTCCGAGACAAAATCCTCGGGGAAAACGCCATCACGGTCCCGCGCCAGCCAGTAGGCATCGTCATAACGCGTACAGATGCGGGCGACCGCATCGCGAATCGCCTGCTGGTCTTCATTGAAACGGAAATCCATGGACACTCCCGGGCTTTCTGCCTGTTCTTGGTTTGCGTTTCCATCGGGGCTATAAGCTAATCCCTCGGATCGAAGCTGTCATGGTCTTCGGCGCTCATCTGGATAACCACTGGAAACTCCATGCCCGGTCTCTATTTCGAGGAATTCGAGGAAAACCAGATTTTCCGCCATGCGATCACCCGCACAGTGACGGAAACCGACAATATCCTGTTCTCGACCATGACCATGAACCCGGCGCCCCTGCATATCGACCGACATTATGCCGAAACCCGGACGGAGTTCGGCCAGCCACTGGTCAACAGCCTGTTCACGCTGGGCCTGATGATCGGCATTTCGGTGCATGAAACGACCATGGGCACCACCATCGCCAATCTGGGCATGACCGACGTGATTTTTCCAAAGCCGGTTTTCCAGGGCGATACGCTGCGCGTTGAAACCCGCGTGATCTCAAAACGCCGCTCGAAGTCACGGCCGCAAGCCGGCATCGTGACCTTCGAGCACAAGGCCTTCAACCAGCGCGATGTGGAGGTTGCGTCCTGTATCCGGCAGGCCTTCATGCATGCGAAAAGCGAGGAATAAATCACATGCGCTCCCTCCTCTTCGTGCCCGGCGACAGTGAAAAGAAACTGCTGAAAGCTGCCAGCAGCGGGGCAGACGCGCTGATCCTTGATCTTGAGGATTCGGTCGCCCTTTCCGCCAAGGACAAGGCCCGCGGCGCGACACGCGACTATCTCGATGGCGCGCGCACCGGCGACCCTAAAATCATTGTGCGGATCAATGCGCTCGACACGCCGTTCTGGCGCGATGATATTGCCACCGTGGCGGGGGGCCGCCCTCATGCGCTGATGATCCCCAAAACCCTTTCAGGCGATTGCATGGCGAAGGTGGCGGCGGAACTCGACCGGCTTGAGGCGGAACAGGGGCTCACGCCCGGCGCGATCAGGCTTTGCTGCGTGGCGACGGAGACGGCGACCTCGCTGTTTCATATGCAGAGCTATGCGGGCGTAAGCGCGCGGCTGATCGCCCTCACATGGGGAGCGGAGGATCTTGCCGCCAATCTGGGGGTACGCGACAACAAGGATGATGATGGCGCCTATACCGGTCCCTTCCAGCTTGCCCGTACGCTGACGCTGCTTGCGGCCGTCCATGCGGATGTGAGCCCCATCGATACTATTTCCAAGGAATTCCGCAACGAGGCGGCTCTTGTCCGTGAAACAAGGGCCGCCGCGCGCGACGGCTTCACCGGCAAGATGGCGATCCACCCCGCACAGGTCGGCCTCATCAACGAGGTATTCACGCCGAATGCGGACGATCTTGCCCATGCCCGCGCCGTGCTTGCGGCCTTCGCCGATGCGGGCGACGTGGGGGTGGTGGCCCTCGATGGCGTGATGCTCGACCGCCCGCACCTGCGACAGGCGCAAAAGCTGCTCGACCGGGCAGCCCCGTGGCCGAAGAAGAGCGAAAACAGCAAGTGAGCATCGTGACAGCAAAACAGGATATTCCCGCTCGCCTGCGCGCCATGCTGGCCGCCTACAAGGCGCGTCAGCTCGATGAGGCGGAAAAGCTGGGCGCCGCCATTCTGGCCGAGGCGCCAGGCGAGCCGGATACCTTGGCGTTGCTTGCCCAGATATATGTCGATACCGGCCGCAAGGCAGACGCCGAAAAATTGCTTCTTACTGCCCGCGATCACCGTCCGGACACCCATCTGACCTGGACCAATCTTGGCCGCTTCTATCAGATGGGCGGCCGCTGGGGCGATGCGGAAGCGCTTTATGAACAGGCCGTCATCACCCTGCCGGATATACCTCTTCTGCACATGACGCTTGGCCAGCTCCAGCAGCGCGCGGGCAAATTCGCCGCAGCGGAAGCCTCATTCCGCCGGGTCATCGAGCTGCGCCCCGGCCATGGCGAAGCCTACAGCTATCTCGGCATGGTGCTGCTGCGGCAGGAAAAGATCGGGGATGCCATCACCGCCCTTCAGGAAGCGACAAGGCTCGATCCTGAAAAAGCGGCGGGCTTCGGCAATCTGGGCAACGCCTATCAGAAGCTGGGCGACCTTGACGCCGCGGCCGCAGCCTATGACAAGGCCGTCGCGCTCAACCCCAAAGATCCGCTGGCCTATGTCAGCCTCGGCCTCGTGCAGTTGAAGCGGGGCCATGCGCGCGAGGCGGCAGAAATTTTCGAGCGCACGCTGGCGCAGATGGGGCCTGAACGCCGCGCCGCCGCCTGGCTACCCTTCGCCCGCGCGCAGGAAATGGAGCTTGTACCTGGTGGCTATCGCTCGGAGCTGGGCCGTCTGATCCGGCGCGTGACGCTCAATGCGCCCGAAGGATATGCCTCAAAAGCCGATCTCAATGCCGCACTCGCCGCCGCCCTGACCGCCCATCCCACGCTCCAGTGGGAACCCCTTGGCAAATCCACCCGCAAGGGCGGCCAGACCGGGCTGCTGCTCGACAGCCCGGCCGAACCCTTCATCAGCTTCGAGAAAATGCTCCGCAAGGGAATAGACGCTTTCTTCGACGGCATCCGCCGCGAGGCGAAGCATCCGTTCTTCGGGCAGGTTCCCGACAAATATCTGATCGACTTGTGGGGCACCGTGCTTGAGGAGGATGGGCATCAGGATTCCCACATCCATGTCGGCGGCTGGATGAGCGGCGTCTATTACGTCGCCCTGCCGGGCAGCATGGGTCATGGTGAGGAAGAGCAGGACGGCTGGATCGAATTCGGCGCGCCGCCCGCGGACTTCAAGACCAACTTCACGCCCCTCACCCTGAGCTATGAGCCACGCGCGGGCGATGCCTTCTTCTTCCCCTCCTATGTTTTCCACCGGACAAAGCCGTTCAGGGGATCGCAGCCGCGGATCAGCCTCGCCTTCGACATAAAGCCTGCAAGCTGGCGGAAATAATCCGCCTCAGCCGGGCCTGCGCATGGTGAACAGCTCATCGATCACCGCAAAATCATGATAGCCAAGCCGCGACAGCGGCCTCAGCGCGGCGGTATCGACCACGCCATCCGTAATGAACTGGTCGTCGATGGAAATGCCGACAACCTCGCCCACCACAACGCCATAGATGGGATGAGGCTCGCCTGAGCGGGTTTTGAGCTTCAGCGTCTGGAGCCAGACGCATTCCAGATGAACCGGCGAGGCCTTCACCTGCGGGGCCCTGACCATGACGGATGGCGCCATTTCAAGCCCCGACAGCACGAATTCATTCACCTCTGGTCCCACGCTCGCCGAGCTTTTGTTCATCTGCTCACGCAAATCCCATGTCGCCAGATTGCAGACGAACTCGCCGGTTTCCTCCGCGTTGCGCTGGCTGTCCTTTCGGCCGGCGCTCGCGAACATGACAATGTGGGGATCGGTCGCGATCGCATTGAAGAAGCTGTAGGGCGCGAGGTTCGGCACGCCCTCCCGCGACAGGGTCGAGATCCAGCCGATCGGGCGTGGCGCCACCAACGCCTTGAAGGGATCATGCTTCAGGCCGTGCGCATTGGTGCCCGCATCATAGAACATGCCAAACTCCTGACGGGTAATGAGACATCAACGCGGTGACCATGTGGTGACGACATCGGCAAGGGCAGGGCGTGGACGATCATCCTTGGGCACACTGCGGCTGCCGATATAGACGAAGCCAGCCATCCGTTCGTTTGGGCCAAGGCCCAGAGCCGCTGCAATACCCTCATCATAGCCGTACCATTCAGTCAGCCATGCGGGCGCATAGCCCAGCGCCTCGCATGCCGCCACCATATTGGCGCCAACGGCCCCGGCGGAGAGTTGCTGCTCCCATGCCGGCACCTTCACATGATCCTGCACGGAGGAAACGATGCCGACGACCACAGGTGCGCGCAGGAAACGGGCCCGCTCAAAAGCGATCATGTCCGGCGTCGCCCGTGGTTCCACCTCGGCAAAACGGCGCGCCAGCACCTCTCCGAACGCGGCCCTCGCCTCTCCCTCAAACAAAATGAAGCGCCATGGCGCGAGCTTGCCATGATCCGGCACGCGCGCCGCGATGGTCAGGATTGTCGTCAATTCCTCCGGCGATGGCCCCGGCTCGACAATGGTCACGATTTTTGCCGAACGGCGCGCGAGCAGGAAGCGGATCGTCTCTGGCGAAGCCGTCGTCTCAGGGGAAGCCGTCATGAAGATTATCCTTGAAAACAGACTCAAAACAGGCACGCGGCACTTTACATGAAGCCCGCCATGGAATGAAATTTACCCTGTGACCAGGGGGGATGGTCCATGTGGGGGCAGAAACGCCTGCGGCGGGGGTCGGCATGCGGGGTGGCGGGGATGCTCGCCGCCACGGTGTTTGCGTGTGGCGCGCTTTCGTTTGGAACGCCCTGCCACGCCGGCGCGTGGCCCCAGCCGCCGGGCACGACGCTTGTCATCATCGATCTGCAAACCAGCAGCACGGATCGGGAATATGACCAGAGCGGCAAGCTGGTGGCGCGCCGCAACTACCAGAAAGTCGAGATAGCCCCCTATCTCGAACATGGGCTTACGGACGATCTGACGCTGGTGGGGCGCACGAGCCTGCTGAAGCAATCGAGCGACGTACCCGGCGGCACCGTCGCCTCTACCACCATCACCGAGGTGGAGGCGGGGCTGCGCTACCACGCCTTCACCATTTCCGACATGCGGGTCTCCATCCAGCCGGGCCTGATCTATCACACGGCCCCCACGGACGATGATCCCTACACGAGCAAGGCGGGCGATCTCGACAAGAAGATCGCCATCCTGCTCGGGCGCAGTTCAACCCTGCTTGGCATCCCCACCTTCACCTCGACCGAAAGCGCCTATATTTTCCACGACCATAACAGGCCCGACGAGGTCAAGACCGACGTGACGCTAGGCTTCGGATCAGGCGAAGGAACGCTCTTCATGATCAAGAGCCTCAATTCGGTCTCCGTCGGCACCAGCCCGCTCACGCCTTCCCATGTCATCTCCTCCAAGCTCGGCTTCCAGCTTGTCGAACGCGTACACCCGCTTCTTTCGATCGGCGGCGGCATAACCCAGACCATCGCAGGCCAGAACACCACGAAGGAAACGCTGTTCGGCCTGACGCTCTGGTATCATCTGTAAGGCAGCGCCCTCAGGCGGCATGAGGCGCCAGATCAGGGGGCGTCGCCTCCCCCGCCAGCAGCATCACGATTTCATCGAGTGGCACGACCTTGCTGTCGGTTGAGCCGAGACGGCGAATGGAAACGGTACGCTCCTCCGCCTCGCGCTTTCCCGCGACAAGGATCACCGGCACCTTGCCGACCGAATGCTCGCGCACCTTGAAGTTGATTTTCTGGTTGCGCAGATCGGTCTCGACCCTCAGGCCCTTCTCTTCCAGCAAGCGGCCAACCTCGGCGGCATACCCATCCGCATCCGATGTAATGGTGGCGACAGCCACCTGCACCGGCGCGAGCCAGAGCGGAAAACGCCCCTCATAATTTTCAATCAGAATACCGATGAAGCGTTCCAGCGAACCGAAGATGGCGCGATGGAGCATGACCGGACGATGCTTTGCTCCATCCTCGCCGATAAAGCTCGCATCGAGCCGCTCGGGCAGCACGAAATCGAGCTGAAGCGTGCCAAGCTGCCAGGAGCGGCCGATGGCGTCCTTCAGGTGGAATTCAAGCTTGGGCCCATAGAAGGCCCCGTCGCCCGGCGCGACCGAGAAGTCGCGGCCCGTGGCATGAAGCGCATCGCCCAGCGCCTTTTCGGCCTTGTCCCATGTCTCGTCCGTGCCCGCCCGCTGCTCGGGCCGCGTGGCGAGGCGGATCGAAACATCGGTGAAGCCCGTGTCGCGGTAAACGCTGTCGAGCAGTTCGCAGAAGGCTTCCGTCTCGCTCTGGATCTGGTCCTCGCGGCAGAATATGTGGGCGTCGTCCTGCGTCATCTGGCGCACGCGCATCAACCCATGGAGCGCGCCATGGGCCTCGTTGCGATGGCAGCAGCCAAACTCCGCCATGCGCAGGGGCAGATCGCGATAGCTTTTGACGCCCTGCTTGAAAATCTGGATATGCGCCGGGCAGTTCATCGGCTTTAGCGCCATCAGCGTGGACTTGCCGCTGAGGACCGGGGCTTTCTCATCGACTGAAGGCACCTCATCAGGCACCACGAACATGTTTTCGCGATATTTACCCCAGTGGCCGGATTGCTCCCAGAACTTTGAGTCGAGAAGCTGGGGCGTTTTCACCTCGACATAACCGCCCTTGTGGATGCGGCGACGCAGATATTGTTCCAGCGCCTGCCAGATGACATAGCCCTTCGGGTGCCAGAAAACGGAGCCCTGCGCTTCCTCCTGCAAATGGAACAGGTCCATCTCGCGCCCGATCTTGCGGTGGTCGCGGCGCTCCGCCTCCTCCATCATCGTGAGATAGGCCGCAAGTTCCTTTTCCGTGGTCCAGGCTGTGCCATAGATGCGCTGAAGCATCTCGTTGCGGCTGTCGCCGCGCCAGTAGGCGCCTGCAAGCTTGGTCAGCTTGAAGGCCTTGCCGAGCTTGCCCGTGTAAGGGAGATGCGGCCCCCGG
>JAATFR010000111.1 GCA_015655095.1 Hyphomicrobiales bacterium
GACAACAAGCTGCTGGGCCAGTTCGACCTGATGGGCATTCCTCCCTCGCCGCGCGGCATGCCGCAGATCGAGGTATCCTTCGACATTGACGCCAACGGCATCGTGTCCGTGTCCGCCAAGGACAAGGCGACAAACAAGGAGCAGTCGATCCGCATTCAGGCCTCAGGCGGCCTTTCGGATGCCGACATCGAAAAGATGGTCAAGGATGCTGAGGCCAATGCCGAGGCTGACAAGCAGCGCCGCGCCCAGGTGGAGGCGCGCAACCACGCGGAAGCGCTGGTCCATTCGACAGAAAAGACCCTGGCTGAAAACAGCGACAAGGTGCCGGGCGAGGTAACAGCCGAAATTCAGGCGGCTGTCGATGCATTGAAGGAAGCGCTGAAGGGCGAGGATCTCGAGGCGATCACGGCCAAGACGCAGAGCCTTACCGAAGTTTCGATGAAGCTTGGCGAAGCGCTCTACAAGGCTGCGCAGGAAGAGGGCCTCACCGATGCAGGCAGCGCCGAAGGCCCTGCCGCCGAAGGCGTGGTCGATGCCGACTTCGAGGAAGTCGACGAAGACAAAAAGCGCAGCGACTCATAAAGAGAGAAACAGGCGGAACCATGCTGGCGTTTGCCGCATGGTTCCGGTTTTTGACCGGTTTCATCCGCATGTTGTCCTGTGCATCATCTGGATGAACTTTCAGGGTTGCAAACATGACGAGGCAGAGATCGAGCATGGACAGCGAATGCATGTCGTTTGGCTGCATCGCCATTCCGGGGGCTGTTGGCTTTGCCATATGCGCCGCCACAAGGATCGGTTAAGGCATGTCGAAGCGTGATTTCTATGAAGTTCTGGGTGTTGCCCGTACGGCCAGCGCCGAAGAGATCAAGAAGGCGTATCGCACACTCGCCAAGAAGCATCATCCCGACATCAATCCGGGCAATGCAGACTCCGAGATCAAGTTCAAGGAAGCCAGTGAAGCCTATGACGTCCTGAAGGACGAGCAGAGCCGCGCGGCTTATGACCAGTTCGGCCATGCTGCTTTCAATGGAGGGCAGCGCGGTCCCGGCGGGGCTGGATTCGATCAGAATTTTTCTTCTTCCATGTCGGATATTTTCGACGATCTGTTCGGCGAGTTCATGGGCGGTGGCCGGCGCGGCGGACGACGCGGCGACAGTGGCGGCAAGGCCCGCGGTCAGGATCTGCGCTACAATATGGAAATTTCGCTGGAGGATGCCTTCTCCGGCAAAAAAGCTCAGGTGCGCGTGCCTTCGTCCGTCACCTGCGAGGTTTGCGCAGGGTCCGGGGCCAAGGCCGGATCGAAGCCGAAAGTCTGCTCCACCTGTCAGGGACACGGCAAGGTGCGAGCGACGCAGGGCTTTTTCACGGTCGAGAGGACCTGTCCGGCGTGCCATGGCCGCGGCGAGGTCATTGATGATCCCTGCGACGCATGTCACGGCGCGGGGCGCGTGAACAAGGAGCGTATGCTTTCGGTCAACATTCCCCAGGGCGTTGAGGATGGCACACGCATCCGCCTGACGGGTGAGGGCGAAGCCGGGGTGCGCGGCGGTCCGCCCGGAGATCTTTATATTTTTCTGTCGATTCTGCCCCACGAACTCTTTCAGCGCGAAGGCGCCGATCTGTTCTGCCGGGTGCCGCTGGCCTTCACCACCGCAGCTCTTGGCGGCGAGATCGAGGTGCCGACGGTGGCGGCGAAGAGGATCAAACTCAAGATTCCGGAAGGCACCCAGACGGGGGCCCAGTTCCGGCTGCGAGGCAAGGGCATGCCTGTGCTCAATTCGCGCGGGATCGGCGACCTCTATATAGAGGTTGCGGTCGAAACCCCGGTGAAGCTTTCGCGCAAGCAGAAGGAATTGTTGAAGTCGTTCGATTCTGCGAGTGATGACAGCAATAATCCCCAGAGCGCAGGCTTCTTCGCGCGCATCAAGGAACTCTGGGACGGGCTGGCCGAGTAGCAGCCGGGCGAGGCTCTCTTGAGTTCCCGGGCATAATCCGGCCATCTGGCGCTACCCTGTCCCGGAGCGGCAATTTGCTGCGGCCGGGGTAGTCATTTGCTCCACACAAGTTCCCTCGAATCTGTTCGAAACCCCTCATGCTTGCGGGGCGCCATGATTTTTCCATTTTTGACTCAGTGATGTGACCGGTGCGCCACATGTCGATGACGGCGAAACCCGCAGAAATCCTCATTTTTGATTGCAGTCTTCTTACAACCCATGCGCGGTCATTAATCTGTCACTCAACTGACGCGGCACTGTAACGAACCCTTCCTAAAGCTCTCCTCGACCGGCCAAACCGCGTTCACGAGGAGAACTGATGACTATTGTGAAGAAGACTCTGCTGACGGGTGTGGCATGCGCCGCTTTGACGTTCGGCATGACTGGCGCCTCCCGCGCCGACAGCGATGCCGATGTGACGGCACGCATCAATGCGCTGGAGCAGCAGCTCCAGGCACTCAAGTCGCAGGTCGATACCCGCGACTCCAAGATCCAGGATCTTGAAAATCGTACCGCTGATCTTGATACGCTGCCCAAGTTTACGCCCGGCAAGCTTGAAATCTCCAGCCGCGACGGCCAGTTCAGCATCGGTGTCTTCGGGCGATTGCAGGCTGACGGCTACATCATCGACGATGACAACGCCAAGGTTGTTGCAGGCCGTCCAAACCTTCAGGAGGGCAATGGCATGAATTTCCGCCGCGCCCGTATGGGTGTGGGCGGTAAGGTGTTCGGCGTCTGGAAGTACAAGTTCGAAGTTGATTTCGCCGGCAATGCCGTTTCGATCACGGACGCCTATGTGCAGACTGGCCTGTTCGACAATACGACGCTGACCATCGGTAACCAGTACGAGCCCTATGGTTTGAACAACCAGTCGTCAGACAACTACAACCTGTTCATGGAATATTCGCTGCCGGTCATCCTGTGGCCAGGGCGCAGCCTCGGTGCGCAGGTCACCTATGCCGATACCAAAAGCTTCGGTATTTCCGCTGGCTTCTTCACCAACGGCATCCGCAATGGCGGCAAGTACGGCAACAATGGCAGCACGCCGGTTCCAGGCACCACCAACTGGGCCGTCACCGGCCGGGCATGGTATGCTCCCATCGCCGATGCGAAGAACGGCAAGGTCATCCATGTCGGCTTCTCGGGCCGTTATCGCGGCATCGAGGATGGGGCTTTCTCCGGCTATTCGCCAGTGCCGGAGCTGAACGAAGCCTCCGCGCTCATCGCGACCGGCGCCTACAATTATACGGCGAACGGGCTTCCTGTTAACGCAAGAAACTCGACGACATTCGGCCCTGAATTCGCGGCCGTCTGGGGTCCCCTCAACTTCGATGCGGAATATACCTGGGATAGCGTACAGCGCTCCAACGGCGGTTCCGATGTGAAACAGAGCGGCGGTTATGCCGAAGCCTCGTGGTTCGTCACGGGCGACGCCTTCCGGTTCTACAATGTGAAGACCGGTCTGTTCGACCGTCCCAAGAACGCCTTCAACGCGCTCCAGCTCGTAGCCCGCTACAGCTATCTTGATCTGAGCGACAATACCGGCAACACGAGTTCAGCGCAGTGGCTGCGGGGCAAGGAATCGAACTACACCATCGGCGCGAACTTCTACTTCAATCCGTACATCCGCTTGATGGTCAACTACATCTATGCTGACCCGTCCTATAGCACGAAGGCCACGACTGCGGCCGACGAGTCTTCCCGTCCCGGCAGCTACCAGATCTTCGGCACGCGCCTTCAGATCGACTGGTAATCCTCTTACTGACAAATCTACAAAGCTGGACCCCTCGCAGTCGGCTTTGCTTCCTCCCGCCCGGTCTTGTGCCGGGCGGGCTTTTTATTTGTAGACAGGTTTTATGTAAAATAGTGGGGGGATTAAGGGTATTTATGGATAAATTGAACGTTTGCGAATTATTATGGGTTCGATGATTTGCTTCGCCCGAGTTTTCACAGGGGGATGCCATGGTTGCAAAATTTATTTTATTTATTTTATTTATTTGTGTATTTGCGGGGTTTGGCATGTCTGCGCGCGCGGATGTGGTTACAGATCGCATCGACAGGCTTGAACGCGAACTGGTGGCGCTGCGTGCTGAACTCGCCAAGCGAGATGAGCAGGTGGAGCAGGAGAAAGCGGCAACAAAAACAGATCAAGCCAGCGCCGTTTCCTTTACACCGGGAAAGCTGGAAATAAAAAGTGCTGACGGCCATTTTTCTGCAGCGGTCGGTGGCAATATCCAGTTCGACGGCTATAGCGTGGACTCCAAGAAAATTTCAAAGAGCGGCACGGGTATGCGCCGCGCCCGGCTCTTTGTGAAGGGAACCGTCTACAAGGACTGGAGCTATCTTCTGCAGGTGGAGTTTGCTGGAAGCGCGCCTCTGCTTGCCACCAGCTACATAGCCTATCGTTTCGCACCGCAGACGATGGCTTATGCGGGCTATACCATGGAGCCGTTCGGCCTCCAGAACTCGATGTCCAATACTGCGACCCTGTTCATGGAAAGGCCGCTGACGGGCCTGCTGTGGATGGGCAATGCCATGGGCGTGAACCTGCGTCATTCCGATGGGAAGTCCTATGGGCTGAACGGCGGCATATTCTCCACAGACCCGGTAAATCCGACGCGGACGGGTCTTGGTGACACCACGGGCTGGGCTCTGACCGGACGCGGCTGGATTGCGCCGGTAAACGAGGCGGACAAGTCAGTTCATATCGGCCTGAGCGGCAGCTACCGGAATGTGGGTGGTTATCGCGACAAGGACCGTAAGCCCTATAAGCATAATTTTGGCACCCGCGCCGAGGTGGCGAACTTCCCGATTGTCCTTGCCACCGGTCCCCTGACGAATGTTGATCATATAGGCCTGATCGGGCCGGAACTGGCGGTAACTTATGGCCCGTTCGAACTCGAAGCCGAATATCTGCTGGGCTGGGTCGATTTTAAGGGCGGTCGGCAGGTCAAGGTCGAGAGCGGTTATGTTGAGGCTGGCGTGCTCGTCAGAGGCGGGCACCGTCCCTATGATGTGTCGAACGGTTATTTCGGTCCGGTCAAAACGCCAGGTGCGATCGAACTGGTCGCCCGGGCAAGCTTTGCCGACCTTGCAGACAGGGCCTTCACCGGTCCGCTTGCCGGTAGAGCCAGGTCATATGCTGTGGGGGCAAACTATTACTTCAATCAGAATGTCAGAATAATGGTCAATTATGGCATCACCAATCTGGATTACCGCACGGGCCGCAGCGATCAGGCGAAGGTGCTGCAATCGCGGGTACAATTGACCTTCTGATATCTCGATGCCCGTTCCGGAATCATCATCGGAACGGGCGCAATCGCCCTTGCGCAATTTTCAGGGCGGGGACGCTGATTTACGTGAACCGGCTCGCCTGATATATCCCGCTCCTGTCGCCGGAGGCCGATGATCCGGCATGTGCAAGCAGGGACGAGCGGATGACCGGCTTCAGGATTGTAATTGCGGGCTGCGCCGGACGCATGGGCCGGACGCTGATGCGTCTGGTCTCGGAAACAGACGGCGCCGAGCTTGCCGGGGGCCTTGAGCATGCGGGATCCGCGTTTCTGGGGCAGGATCTGGGCGTGCTGGCGGGCTTGCCCGCGCCGCTGGGACTTGCCGCTTCAGATGATGCGCTATCCCTCCTCAAGGATGCCGACGCCGTCATCGATTTCACCCGGCCCGAGGCGACCGTCGAGCTGGCGGCGCTGGCGGCGCAGGCCCGCATCGTCCATGTCATCGGCACCACGGGGCTTGAAGCTGTCCATGAGGCGCGCATCGCCGCTGCCGCGCGCCATGCCACCATCGTCAAATCCGGCAATATGAGTCTCGGCGTCAACCTGCTGGCGGCGCTGGTGCGCCAGGCGGCTGCCGCGCTTGGCGACGACTGGGACATCGAGATCGTCGAGATGCACCATCGCCACAAGGTCGA
>JAATFR010000110.1 GCA_015655095.1 Hyphomicrobiales bacterium
CTGATGGCCGGGCGCGGCGGGCTCAACCTCACCCATTCGGAGCCCCTTTAACCGTTTCTGGCGCGTTATGCCGAGGCGGCTGAAAAGCTGCGCCCCGCGATTGAAGCCTTCCCACCCGAAGCGCTGCGCGCCTGGGCGGACGGGCTCGGGCAGAATACCCTCACCGGCTCCAGCGGACGGGTTTTCCCCAAGGCACTCAAGGCATCGCCCCTTCTGCGCGCCCTGCTGGCGCGTCTGGCGGAGCGGAACGTCGAGATCGTGACGCGGGCGCAATGGCTGGGCTGGACCGGCGAAGGCGCGTTGCTGATCGCCCATGGGGATGGACGGCTTGAAGAAGTGAAGCCCGATGCGACCTTGCTGGGTCTCGGCGGCGCAAGCTGGCCCCGGCTCGGCTCATCCGCCGCATGGGTTGATCTGCTGGCCTCACGCCACATCGCTGTCACGCCCTTCGCGCCCTCCAACTGCGGCTTCAACGTTGAATGGAGCGGCATTCTCCGTACACGCCATGCGGGCGCGCCGCTCAAGCACGCGGCCTTCACCTTTGCGGGACGGACGGTGCGGGGGGAAGCCGTGGTCACGGACTACGGGATCGAGGGCGGCGCGATCTATGCGCTTTCGCCCTTGCTGCGCCGTTCGCTGGAAGATCATGACAAGACCACGCTCATGGTTGATCTCAGCCCCGAGCATGATGTTGCCTATCTCGCCAACCGCATCGCCCGGCAGGACAAGGGCTCGTCCCTCTCCAACCTGCTGCGCAAGGCGTTGGGCCTGTCGCCTGCCGCGATCAGCCTGCTGCGCGAAGGGGACCGGGACCTGCCGCACGACCCCGAGGCGCTGGCCCGGCTGATCAAGGCCGTGCCGGTGCCGCTTACCGGCATCCAGCCGCTCACCCGCGCCATTTCCAGCGCGGGCGGCATTGACTGGGCCGAACTGGACGCCCGTTTCATGCTGAAAAAACTGCCCGGCGTCTTCGCCGCCGGTGAAATGCTCGACTGGGAAGCCCCTACTGGCGGCTATCTGCTCCAGGCGGTGTTCGCCACGGGATGGGCGGCGGCAAAGGGTGTGGAAGCCCTCCTGCGATTCACCCCCCCATAACCGGCTGCCTTACGACGACCTGCTTTTTCTGTACAGCACATGCCGCCGCAATGGGTGCCCCTCAACCAACGCGGGATGGTCAAAATCATCCGCAGGATCATGGTGCATACCGAGCCGTTCCATCACGGCACGGGAGCGGTTGTTATGCACCGCCGTGAAAGCAACGATCTCGTTGAGACCCAAGATACCAAAACCGTGAGCCAGAGACGCGCGCGCCGCCTCGGTTGCATAGCCCCGCCCCCAGAAAGGACGGGCCAGACGCCAGCCGGCCTCAACCGCAGGCGCGCAAGGAAGTTTGCCCGGCTCAACAGGGGCAAGACCGGTGAAACCGATAAAAGCCCCGTCATCCTTTCGTTCCAGAGCCCAGAAACCGATGCCGTCCTGGTTTATCAGTACCATGAGCGAGTCGATGAGGCTGTCGCTCTGCGCGCGCGTGAGCAGGCTCCCCATGTAGCGCATCACTTCCGGGTCAGCATTCAGTCCGGCAAAAGACACGCGATCCTTTTCCTGCCATTTCCGCAGGAAAAGACGGGGTGTTTCAAGGATAATATCGGACATGGGTTCCGGTTATCGGGAAATCAGATACCCGCGCCCTCGTCGAAGACGATGCTCTCGATGATATGGTTCATCTCACGGCTCGGGGCGTCGCAGCCCGCGCAGCCGACAATCTTGGCGGGCACGCCGACCGCCGTGCAGTGAGCGGGGACCGGAATGAGCACCACGCTACCCGCGCCGATGCGGGAATATTCGCCGACCTCGATATTGCCCAGCACCTTCGCGCCCGCGCTGATCAGCACGCCGCGGCGGATCTTGGGATGACGGTCGCCGGTTTCCTTGCCGTTGCCGCCAAGCGTGACGCCATGGAGCATGGAGACGTCATCATCCACCACCGCCGTCTCGCCGATGACGATGCCGGTGGCGTGATCGATGAAGATGCCCCGGCCAATGCGGGCAGCTGGATGAATATCCACGGCGAACAGGTCCGACATGCGGTTCTGGAGATAGAGCGACATCGGCGCACGGCCATTGTTCCACAGCCAATGGGCGATACGGTGGATTTGCAGCGAATGGTAGCCCTTGAAGTAGAGGAAGGGCTGGACATAGGAATGGCAGGCCGGGTCGCGGTCGAAATAGGCGGCGATGTCCGCGCGCGCGGCATCGCCTATGCCAGGCTCGGCGCTGATCGCCTGCGCCAGAATTTCGCGCATCTGCATCGCCCTGATCTCGGGATTCCCGAGCTTCTGCGCCAGATGATAGGAAAGCGCGTCCTCGAATGTCTTGTGGTTGAGGACCGTCACATAAAGATAACTGGCCAGCGCCGGCTCATCGGCAGCCATGCCCGCGGCTTCAGCCTTCAGCCGGTCCCAGACCGGATCACAGACCGAAATCTTCTCGGACCGCGCGATATTTTCCACCCGCGTCATCTTCTCGACGAACTTCGACATAGTACCGCTCCTGAACCCAATCCGGGTTTGGCTATCAACGTCGACAGTCTAGCACATAGACTTTCACAGCCATAATTCAACTTGCCGCAGGTCAAGTCAAAAGTCTGCGAGGCGCCGCAAATACTATATTAAAACAGTATAGTATCCTTCGCCCCTCAATTCGAATATAATTCGTTTCTCGGCTGACAAATTTGATGGATGGCATTAATATGGTTGAAAGGGAACCAGAGCGCCACCCCTGGCGGGATGGAAGAGCGCAGCGAGGGAAAGATTATGGGACGCAAGATCCTGTTCATCACCACTGACCAGATGCGTTTCGACGCCATCGGCGCCAATGGCAACCGGCAGTGCCGGACGCCGACCATCGACGGCTTCGCCCGCGACGGCATCAACTACACCCGCGCCCACAACCAGAACGTGGTGTGCATGCCCGCGCGCTCGACCATGATCTCGGGCCAGTATGTATCGACCCATGGCGTCTGGATGAACGGCGTGCCGCTGCCGGAGGATGCGCCGAGCGTGGCGGACTATCTGCACAAGGCGGGCTACCGCACGGCGCTCATCGGCAAGGCCCATTTTGAACCTTTCCTCGATCCCACACAGGCCTTTTATGAAAACCGCATGGCGCGCCTTGGCGAATATGGCCCCCACCGCGGCTTTGAACATATGGAGCTTGCGACCCACTCGCCCCTCATCCTTCACTATGCTGAATATCTGAGGAAGGTGAACCCGGCCACCTTCGGCATGTTCTACAGCAATCTCGACGATAATTTTCAGGTGAACGCGGCAGGCGGCGGGGAAACCGGGGCCTGCCAGATGCATGTGAACCCGATCCCGCGCGAACAATATCACACAGACTGGGTGGCAAACCGCACGGTCGCCTGGCTGAAGACACTGGAACAGGAGGATGATTTCTTCTGCTGGGTCAGTTTTCCCGATCCCCATCACCCCTGGGACCCGCCGGCGTCCGAGCTTCACCGCCATAACTGGCGCGATACGCCGCTGCCGGAGTTCTATCCCGGCAGCCGTGAAAAGATTGAAGCCATTCTCAAGGGCAAGCCCCGCCACTGGTTCGAATATTACGCGGGCACCCGCATCACCAATTTCGAGGCCCCGCCCGCCTTCCGCCCCTGCGACATGACGCCGGATCAGGTTCGCGAGATCAATGCCGTCACGAACGTAGAGAACGAGCTGATCGACGAGGCCATCGCGAAGATCATGAACGCCATCGAGGCGCGTGGCTGGGGCGATGATGTGGACGTGGTTTTCACCACCGACCATGGCGAGTTTCAGGGCGAATTCGGCCTGCTGTTCAAGGGCCCCTACCATGTCGATGCGCTGATGCGTCTGCCGATGATCTGGCGTCCGGCAAAGAGCGCGGGCGTCAGCCCCGCCGCCGTGGCGAAACCGGTCGGCCAGGTCGATCTCGCGCCCACCTTCTGCGAAATCGCAGGGCTGCCCGTGCCTCAATGGATGCAGGGCGCACCGATGCCGCAAAGCGACGCCGAGGCGGAAAAGCAGCGGCGCGAGCGGGTTTTTACCGAATGGGACTGCGTACACCCCAATGGCTCCATACTGGGCCTGCGCACGCTCTACCGCGATGGCTATACCATCACCGCCTGCCTGCCGGGCAGCATCTATGACGGCAGCGAGGGCGAACTCTACGACCTGAAGAACGACCCGCGCCAATGGCGCAACCTGTGGGACGAGCCGGCCTGCGCTGCGCTCAAGTCCGATCTCCTCGCGGATCTGAAGGATGCGCAGCCGCCGGTTCATGAACCGAAACTTGAGTGCGTGGCCCCCGTTTAAGGAGGTTGCCGGGGCGTAACCGCGGTGACATGGTAGCGGCCTTGAGATTCCATCTTGTCGAGGTCGCGTCCTTGGTCCAGTAACCCACGTCCCGCGTGATCGCCCGCATCGACGGCGCGGTCGGGCATATTGTTTTCAATAATCCGGCCCGCCACAACGCCGTCAGCCTCGACATGTGGGAGGCGGTGCCGGTCATTCTCGACCAGTTCGCCGCCGATCCCGCCCTTCGTGCCGTCGTGCTCTCGGGCGCAGGCGACAAGGCGTTCGTCGCCGGGGCGGATATTTCCCAGTTCGAGGAAACCCGCTCCGACGTGCTGCGCGCCCAGCTTTACGAGGCGAAAACCAATACCGCCTTCGAGCGCATTGCGAGTTTCGAGAAGCCCACCATCGCCATGATCGACGGCTATTGCATCGGCGGCGGGCTCGGCATCGCGCTTTCCTGCGATCTGCGCATCGCGGCGGAAGGCTCGACCTTCGGCATTCCCGCCTCCAGGCTCGGCCTTGCCTATGGCATTGAGGGCACGCAGCGCCTCGTCGATGTCATCGGCCCCGCCTACGCCAAGGAAGTGTTCTTCACCGCGCGCCGCTTTACCCATGAGGAAGCCTGGCGCATGGGCCTCGTCAACAGCATCGTATCGCGCGAGACGCTGGAGGCCACCGTCAAGGAGCTTTGCGACACCATCGCCGGGAATGCGCCTCTTACCGTCGCCACCGCCAAGCGGATCGTGGATGAAGGCCTCAAGGTCGTGGGCGAGTTCGATGTGGAGGCGTGCGAGGCGCTGATCGAGCGCTGCTTCGCCTCACAGGACTATACCGAAGGCCGCACCGCCTTCATGGAAAAG
>JAATFR010000267.1 GCA_015655095.1 Hyphomicrobiales bacterium
ACCGCCTTGGTGTTGGCGTCCGTATCCAGCGCATTCATTTCCCGGCGCAGCTTGATGCGCCATTCGGTTACCGTAAAGGTGAAGGCGATATAGACAATGACGGTGAGCGCCATGCCCAACACATAGCGCCAGTCGAATTTCCAGCCCAGAATCCCACAGACAAGCACCATCTCCAGGATGGTCGGAGCGATATTGAACAGCGAGAACCGCAGCAGGAAATCGACCGCCCTCGTGCCTCGCTCGACGATGCGGCTGAGCCCGCCAGTCCGCCGGTCGAGATGGAAGCGCAGCGACAATCGGTGGAGATGCCGGAAGGTCCGCAAGCCAAGTCCGCGCTCGGCATGTTGCTCGACAGAGGCAAAAAGCCCGTCACGCAACTGCGCAAGCGCCGCCATGAAGATTCGCGCGACCCCGTAGGCGACGAGCATCGCGATCGGTACTGCGACCATGGCCGCAACGCCACACCTGGGGCTCAGGGCGTCAACCGCATCCTTGTAAAGAAATGGCACATAGACCGTGACTCCCTTGGCGGCCAGAAGCGCAAAGAGGGAGAGAACGACCCGCCGCCGAAGGTCTGCCCGGCCCTGCGGCCAGAGGAAAGGCGCAAGCGCCCGCACGATGCGCATGGGATCAGCCGCCCTGTCGTGCGCGGTCGGCGGAGGAAGGCTTGAACGTCTCATAAGAGGGCAGGCTTAACCTATCCGCCACCGATGGCAAGCCCGCCCTTTCCCGGATCTGGTTCCGAACCCAAACCTTGATCCAGGCCCGGCTCAGGGTTTGGAGGGGTTGGCTTGCGGTGTCGTGAACACCTGACCAGGATAGATCAGGTCCGGGTTCTTGATCTGGTTCTTGTTGGCCTCATAGATCACCGTGTACTGGGTGCCCTCGCCATAGAGTTTGCGGGAAATGTTCCACAGATTGTTGCCGGGCTGGATCACCACCTGACCGGCCTTGAGGCCTGCCACTGCCTTTGCAGGGTCCTCGCGCTGCAAGGGCACCTCAATCAAGCCGACAACAGCGCCTGCCGCATTCAGTTCCGCAACCTTGAGGTCATGCTGGCCGATTGCGATCGGCGTATCCGGCTTCACTTCCCAGTGGCCGTCCGCATCCGCTATGGCCTCGCCGACCTCTTTGCCGTCGATAGAGAGCGCCACGACGGTGCCGGACTTGGCCTTGCCCGAGAAGATCACATTGCCTTTGCCGTCATAGTCCACAGCCTCGAGCACCACGGAGCCCGCGCTGGCCTGAAGCCCCTGCCCCTGCAACACGCGGGTCGCCTTACCGGGTTCCGAAAGGGCGACCGTCGCCGCAGCCCCGGCTGTGGAGGGAATGTTAACCGTCACCAATTGCGATGAAACCTTGTCCGTCCCGTCAAGGTTTTTGGCCTTGAGCGTCAACTGGGTCGCCCCGGCTGCCAGTGGCTTGTCCAGATTGACAACCCATTCGCCGTTCTGATCGGCCTTCACTGTCGCCACAACCGCCCCATTGGCGAGAATCGAAATCTCCGCACCGGGGGCTCCACGGCCCGCCATCACCATCACCCCATCCTTGTCGACGCGCACCACGTCAAACGTCGGAACCCCGGGAGCCTGGGCATCGGGATTGGCGCCAGGCTCCACGGCCCCGGATACGGCAGGCGCCCCGGCAGGCTTTTCACCCCGACTGAACATGCCGTAATGCTGCCCGGTCAGAAAAGCCAGCACCAGCAGGACAATGAACCCGATCGCAATCAGGGCGCTTCGCATAAGGTCTTCCCCCTGTAAATCCCTTGGACGCGTCCCAGCAGGCTGGAGACGCGATATAAAGCTAATCATACATTTTCTGCCACACACCATGAACGGCTTGTTGCATATCTGAAATCATAATCTGGCTTAAAATACGCCGGTTACCGTGAAATTTGTCGAGACCCCGGAGGAAAAAGACATGAAGCTGGAAAATCTGTGCGTCTATTGCGGGTCGAGTGACGGGAAGGAACCCCTCTATCTCGACGCGGCCACCCGTCTGGGTGAAACCCTCGCGCGGGAAAAGGTTGGCCTCGTTTATGGCGGGGCGAGCCTCGGTCTGATGGGCGCGCTTGCACGTTCAGTGCTGGAGGGCGGCGGCAGGGTCACCGGCATTATCCCCGATTTTCTGCAACGGGCCGAGGTGCAACTGCCCGGCGTGAGCGAACTTGTCGTGACCGGCAGCATGCACGAGCGGAAATGGCATATGTTCAGCCGTTCCCAGGCCTTCGTGGCGCTCCCCGGCGGCATCGGCACGCTGGAGGAAGTGATCGAGATGCTGACCTGGGCCCAGCTCGGACGCCACAGCTATCCGATCATCTTCGCCAATATAGGCGGCTTCTGGGATCCGCTGATCGAACTGATCGAGCACATGATAGAGACCGGATTCGTCCGCTCGAACCTGCGCTCGATCTTTGGGGTCGTGGACCGGGTCGAAGACATTCTTCCCAGAGTCAGGGCCGGACTCTGAGCCTTTCACCGATCGAAACGGCCTCCTGCACCAGATTGATCTGTTCGAGCGCTTTTTCATCCGCGTCAAGCTGCTTTTGAATCAGCTTGATATCAGCATTTATTTTTGCTCGCTCAGCATACCTGGTGAAAAAATAAATCAGACGCGTGAAGGGATTGGAGCCGCGTCTCTCAGCCTTTGTTTGCTTCAGATTTACCAGCCGCAAACTGTTCGTCTGAATATCATTTTCCAGGCGGGCTTTCTTTTCCTCGTGATCCACCACGCCAACGCTCCGGTCAATCTTGAGAGAAACATTTTCGACCTGCGGGCCCTTCGCTGATCGGCTCGCCATTTGCGCGCCAAACGCCGCAACCCGCGGTGATGGCCTTGGTGGAGCGGGGCGCACAGGCCTCAATGGGACAGAAGGGCACGCGACAGGCAAAGGACGCCGCCGCGGCACCCCATCTCTCAAACGGAAAAATCTGGACAAGGCCTCCGAAGGTTCGCTCGACAGGGACGCTTCTGGCGAAGACTGGTTCGATGCAGTTTCCGGTACGGATTTCATGGATTCAGCATCATCTGTTTCCAGAGGGAGAGGCGCAAAGCGGACTGTTTTTTTAGTCAACTCCACACCTTCATTTTCAGGCCGTCCCTGAATATGTTTCAGAGCAGGCTTGAGCGGCATATCAGAAAGATTCTCTGTTGACCGCCAGCCTGTGCAAGGAGCTTTCTCCGTAACAGGAGCAACGCTCTTGGCCATACGGTCAGCTTGAGGGGAGAATGTGGTTAATTTCATTAAATTCATCCAATAAAATAACTACCGCTGCCAAAATACCGGTGCGGCACATAGGGATGAGAAAGTCTATATTTCACTTAGTTAAAAATCATAAAAGAAGCTCCCATATCCTGCTCAAAGCAGAACACAAGCTTCAGTCTACCGGAAACAAAAGGATAAATTAGCGCCGCTTGACCGGCGCAGGCGCGTTATCGCGAAGCAGCTTGTAGATGATGCTGTCTGAAAGCGCCTCGAACGAGGCGTCAACAATGTTGGGCGAAACGCCCACCGTGAACCAGCGATTGCCCTTGCCGTCAGCGCTTTCAATCATCACGCGGGTCACCGCGTCCGTGCCGCTGGTGAGGATACGGACCTTGAAATCCGCAAGCCGCAAATCCTCGATGAAAGGTGAATATTTGCCGAGGTCCTTGCGCAATGCCTGATCGAGCGCATTCACCGGGCCATTGCCTTCGCCCACGGAGATGAGTTTTTCTCCGTCCACCTCTACCTTGACCGTGGCCTCCGAGACGGTGACGAGATCACCCATGGCATTATAGCGCCGCTCGACCAGCACACGAAACGATTCAACCATGAAGAATTCCGGCACCTGCCCGAGCAGGCGGCGCGCCAGCAGTTCGAAGGAGGCGTCCGCTCCATCATAGGAATAGCCAAGAAACTCGCGCTCTTTCACCACTTCGAGCAGGCGGCCGATGCGCGCGTCCTGCGGATCTACATGCAGCCCCGCCGTTTCCAGGCGCGCAATGATGTTCGACTTACCGGCCTGATCGGAAACGGAAATCCGGCGCTTGTTGCCCACGCTTTCCGGCGGCACATGTTCATAGGTGCGCGGGTCCTTCAGCAGCGCAGAGACATGAATGCCCGCCTTCGAGGCAAAGGCGCTTTCGCCCACATAAGGCGCATAGCGATTGGGCGAGCGATTGAGAATTTCATCGAGCGTTCGCGAAACATGGGTGATGCCCGCCAGCCCCTCAAGGCTTACGCCGATCTCGAACCGGTCGGCGAACTCCGGCTTCAGCAGCAGGGTCGGGATCAGCGACACCATGTTGGCGTTGCCGCAGCGCTCGCCCAGCCCGTTGAGCGTGCCCTGGATCTGGCGCGCACCTGCGCGCACGGCAGCCAGCGAATTGGCCACGGCCTGCTCGGTGTCATTGTGCGCGTGAATGCCAAGCCAGTCGCCGGGCACCCCTTGCGCGACGAGTTCGCCCACGATACGGCTGACTTCATGGGGCAGCGTGCCCCCATTGGTGTCGCACAGCACCGCCCAGCGCGCGCCCGCATCCAGCGCCGTCTTCACGCAGGAAACGGCATAATCCGGGTTGGCCTTGTAGCCGTCGAAGAAGTGTTCGCAATCGATCAGCGGTTCGCGGCCACGCGCCGCGACGGCATTCACCGAGTCAGCGATACTTTCAAGGTTATCTTCGTTGCTGACGCCGAGCGCCACTTTCACGTGAAAGTCCCAGCTCTTCGCCACAAGGCAGATGGCATCGACTGGCGCATCGAGCAGCGGAGCCAGCCCCGGATCGTTCGAGGCAGAGCGACCGACCCGCTTGGTCATCCCGAATGCGGTGAATTTGGCACGCTGCAAGGAGGGCCGTTCGCTGAAAAACGAAGTATCGGTGGGATTCGCTCCCGGATAGCCGCCTTCGACATAATCAAGGCCCAACTGGTCGAGCAATGAGGCGATGAGGCGCTTGTCCTCAACGCTGAAATCAACGCCCGCCGTCTGCGCGCCATCGCGCAGCGTGGTGTCAAACAGATAAAGCCGTTCCCGGTTCGTCATTTTCTTGTTCCCGAGGGACAAACACGGTCCTGCCGCCACCGACCGGCCCGTGCGCTTACTCTTGATTTTGGATGAGCTTGTACGGCGGCGGCAGAACGATGTCAGCCGCTAATAATAATGGTCCCGATGATGATCCGGGCCGAGGCCCTGAGGCGGATCATAGGGTGTTCCTTCGCCGTAGCAGGTTCAGCGGGTTTCCCCGCGAAGACGGGCCGACGCCCTCTCTCTGCCGATGAGCGGTAACAGATTTTTCAGCTCCGGTCCATGGTCAAGCCCGGTCAGGGCCAGACGCAGGGGCATGAACAGGGCCTTGCCCTTTCGCTCTGTCGCCGCCTTTAGCGCGTCCGTCCATTCGGCCCACACGGTCGGGCTCCACGGCTCCTGCGGCAGCACCTCCAGCGCGACGCGCAGGAAGTCCCCCTCGCCCTCGATCAGCGGCGGAACGATCGTGCCCGTAATCACATCCCACCAGCCGCGCGCCTCGTTCAGCAGATCGAGGTTGCCGCGCACCGCCAGCCAGAACGCCTCC
>JAATFR010000328.1 GCA_015655095.1 Hyphomicrobiales bacterium
TGGACGCGCGACGGGCGTGTCCGCGCGGAAGTCGTCAACATCGCGCCGGAGGTGTCCGGCACCATCGTTTCCGTCAACGTGGTAGACAATCAGTTCGTCCATAAAGGCGACGTGCTGTTTGTCCTCGACCCTCAAAGATTTCAGCTCGCTCTGGATCAGGCCCAGGCCGTGGCGGAAAGCAGACGCCAGATCATGCTTGTCGATGAAGCCAATGCAAAGCGGCGTCAGCATCTGAGCAATCTGGTCGCCTCTGCCGAGGAAGTCCTTCAATATACTGGTAAATCAGCGGAATCGACAGCTTCCTATCATGAGGCGCTCAGCTCAGTTTCTGTCGCCCAGCTTAACCTTGAGCGCTCCACTATTCGCTCCCCCGTAAACGGATATGTCACAAATCTGAATTTGAGAACGGGCAACTATGCCGTGGAGGGGGCACGCAGCCTTACGGTTCTCGACAGCGACAGTTTCTGGATCGCCGGTTATTTCGAGGAAACCAAGCTCCGGCATATCAGGGTTGGCGCCCCTGCCCGCATTCGCCTGATGGGATATCCCGAACTTGTCACCGGCCACGTCGAGAGCATCAGCCGGGGCATTGCGGACGCGAACGACCAGTCCGATGCTCTGGGGCTTGCCAATGTCAGTCCGGTTTTCACCTGGGTTCGCCTTGCCCAGCGAATTCCCGTGCGCATCCACATCGATAATGTCCCCTCCGATATTCATATCGCGGCGGGCATGACCTGCACTGTCGAAATTGACAAGCCCAACGGACAGCTTGCGCAATAATCCCGTGTGAAGAAGAGCGCCCCCGCTCGCCTTCTACTCACCCGGCTGGCGGGGGAGAGGCGACAGCACATTGCTTGTCATTGGCAGCAGATCGGGATCAGGCGACTTGTTCGCGAGCGATGTCGAATATTCAAAGATGCGGCGGAGGAACCCGGGCGCAAAAGCGGACAACGGATTCACTGAAACGTCAGGATCGGAGATGGGACCCCTTACGGCATAGGTGAAAGCAAAAAGCCCCTCTCCCTCACGTCCCACGATCCAGGGGCCGATCAGCGGTATCCGGCCCAGAAATGAATTGAGAAAATAGGCTGGCGTGATGGTGCCCTCAAGATCCAGCACGCTGCCTTCTCGATCAACCGAACCTGAGACGGAAATGCCCATGGCAGGCCCGACCGCACGCCCTGAATCAAGGTAGTAACGCATGTCGGTCATGCGATAGGGCAGCTTCAATTCCTCAAAGAAAACCCCATCGCCCGATAACGTATCGCGGATACCCGTGAACGAGCCAAGGGTCAGGATATTGGCAAGAACGGGCGCCTTGACCACGCGAAAATTCCTTACCGTGACAATGCCGCTCATTGGCGAGCCCTGCTTGCCGTCATCGATGATGCCGGACGCTTCCAGCGCGCCGCCCTGTATATTGTCATAGAGCCCCGTCGCCCGGGCCAGCGCGCCCGCATCGTCCGCACGGGCGTCAAGCTTGCGCGTGCCATCCGCCTGTCGACTGAGAATCGCCATGAAATGGCCGCCCCGCTGGTCGGCGCCTGTAAGATTTAGCAGATGCACCTTGTCCTCACGAAGCGACAATGAAATGCACACATCCGTGAGGATCGCATCATTGACACCATGTACCTCATCAAGGCTGGCCTTGATATCAACCGGCATCGAGGTCTGATCGTGCGTGTCGTCCCCGCTGTTCTTTCCCAGACGCATGAGCAGCGGCTCAGCATCGAAGCTGCGCCCTTTAAGATGGATGGCGGTCACACCGTCAGGCCTCATCTCCGCGGTAAGATCGAAATCGCTTTTGGGGCCAAGCTTTACGCCGCGTACATCCGCCCGTTGCAGGGCGCCGGTCTTTCCAAGATCGACAACCCCTTGCGCGGCAACGCCGTCCCCATCGAGCATCAGGTTCGTAATCTGGTAGGGACCATCGCTATTTTCCTTCGGAAAAAGAATGTCAGTCGAGACATGGGCTTTTTCACCGGGCTTCTTGCGCCAGCCGATCGGCGGAATGGAAATCTGCGCCTGCGTTAGATCGGCAGAAACATGCGCCGTACTAATTGCGGCCCCATTGCCGACAAGGGTTGCATCTATCGCAACCGGACCAGTCAGCGCATCACCCGTATCGAGACCAAGCGCCTTGCGCGCGGCGCTCTTCACGGTGCCGGAAATCCTGTAGGTGGACGTGATCCCATTCCGGGCCTGAAAAAGCTGATGCCAGTCAAGCATCAGAGGCACATCGTTGAGGCGGATCTCGCCTTTCGCTTTCAGATCGTCCTGCGTCACATCAAGGTCAAGGGTGCCGCCAGTGATATTGAGGTCCGGCGACACATTGGGAAGCGTAAGACCGCTCGCCTTCACCTGCGCACTGACCTTCACCTGATTGAGCTTCACATGTTTGCTGAGCGGGATCGACAGCATCAGATGCCCTGCCGCCTTGCCGCCAATGACGCGGGGATTGAGACCAAACAAGGTGATATAGCCAAACGGCTTCATGTCGAGCAGTTCGAGAATATCCGGCGTCGCGCCCGCAACGTCCGTGTTGATAACACCGGGGGCATCCTTCAACGCAAAATCGTCCGTCCGGAAATAGCCGTTGCTCGCCGTGATCACCCCACCGCTCGGCACTCTCACTACGCCCCTGTTGACCCAGCCTTCGAAGCGGTCGGCCTGAAGCAGGGCATTTCCGTCCGCTCCGGTAATAGGAGGTTGCTCCTTGACGTAAATGATCGCGGCGTCCCGGACATCGAACGCGAGGCTTACAGCCTCATTGGGCAGAGGCTTTCCGGCCTCGACTCTCGCGATCATCTGCGGCGTGAGATTGACCGACAGTCTGGATGTGGGAATAAACCCCGCTGGCATGCTGTCTGCAACCCAGTCGCGGGCATCCTTCGCCACTTCGAGTGGCCAGAGCGCCAGCAGTTCCCTGATGGAAATCCGGTCGATGGAGCCGGTCACTCTGGCAGCCCGCGCGGCTCCCGCATAACGCCCGTCGCCTGCAAGACTTATGTCCATCTCGCCATGGCCTACGTGCAGCCGGTTGACAGTCACCTCGCTGGTCCGGAAATCAACGGCTCCTTTGAAGGCCACATTATCGAGAGTAGTTTGTCCTGCGAGCACGCTAGGCAGCGACAGGGTGATGTCAGTGGCATTGAGGTTGACGCTCGCCTGATCGATGTTCAATCCTTTGCCACTAACATAGCTGACGTCACCGGCGAGAGTTGCCTTGTTGCCCTGCGCCTGAAAATTGGCGGAACGGATGGTCAGCACATGTTTCAGCGCATCGAGTTCCAGATCCAGATGCGCCTTGTCCACCGTGATCGGGGTTGCCTGAAGAAGGGGCGCGACGATCTTGCCAGGCCGGATATCCAGCGCCAGCGTGGCCTCCTGAACCGATCCGGTCTTCAAAACAACGAGACGCGCCGTGCCATCGACCGGAGCATCAATGGAGCCATAGTCCGAAAAAGCGGGCGACAGTCGCGCCAAGGCCGCAGGCACCACGTTCCAGAAACGCGCCTGCATGTTGAGGCGTGGAGCGCCGTGGCGCATTCGCCCTGTCAGCACCAGGTGCGATACTCCCTCGTCCGTGATGATATCGCTCTCGTAAAGGGCGGATACGCCCTGGTCGCTGCGATAGGCCACCAGAACGGCGGATTTCGCCTCCAGCGTCACATCATTCACAGCGTCATGGAACCGCAATGTGGCGTCGTGGATCGCCACACGGGAAAGATAGCCAAGCGGCGATGTATCGGGCTCGCGCGCCAGCGCCTCGATCAGGGAAGATACGAAACTGCTCTCGGCGTCCTTGCCCGTCTCTCCAGCCTTGTTGCTGCGGTCCTTAAGGCTGAGGCCAAAAGAAAGCCCTCCCGTTTCGCGCGTCAATGTGAGGCTTGGTCCGATCAGTTCAATATCGGCAGGCGCAATCCGGCCTTTCAGCAAAGCCGGGATCGACAGTTGAAGGGCAAGCTGCGGCACAGTCGCGACGGCATTGTCGTTCTCATCGGAAAAAACAGCGTCGTCGAGACGAATCACAAGCTCGCGGTCCGGCGAAGACCAGTCCAGCATTGTCTTGCTGATCGAGAGATGCCCGCCCGGCAAGACACTGTTCACCATGTCCTCGACCGTATGGTTGAGGAGGGAAATTTCCATCGGCCCACGTGAAAGCTGCCACGCCATAACCGCGCCCAGGAGACCGACGGCGCCTACGGCTATCGCCGTCACTTCAAGCAGGATGAGACTGGTTCGCCGGATCAATCGATTCAGGTTCCTTTACTCACCCTACTGAAACATACCTTTTCCCGCCGGGTAGATGGCCGGATTTTCCCGGTTTAACATGACAATTCGATCATGTCTCATTTCCATCCTCATATCAGACGCACCCCCTTCCGGCGCCGTTTAGCGCAAGGTTCATCAGGAGCAGTTTTATGACTAATTTAATCAATATCGGCGACAAGGCCCCAGCTTTTGATCTTCCCGCCGACGGGGGTGGACGCGTAAAACTCTCGACTCTCAAGGGCAAGCCGGTGGTTCTCTACTTTTATCCCCGCGACGACACGCCGGGCTGCACCACGGAAGCCATCGATTTTTCCGCGCTGATCGGCGATTTCGACAAGGCTGGCGCCACCGTCATCGGCGTTTCAAAGGACAGCGTCGCCAAGCACGACAAATTCAAGGAAAAACATGAGCTGAAGGTCATTCTTGGCGCTGATGAGGATGGTAAAATCATTGAATCCTATGGCGCCTGGGTCGAAAAAAGCATGTATGGCAAAAAATATATGGGGATCGACCGCTCGACCATCCTGATCGATGCCAAGGGTATCGTCCGTCAGATCTGGCGCAAGGTCAAGGTCAAGGGCCATGCCGCCGAGGTGCTTGCCGCCGTCAAAGCCCTGTAATGCCCCACCCTGATCTGGCCGATGGCCTCCTGGAGGTCTTGTCCTGCACGGACGCGATGGAAAAAGCTCGTCTCGCCCGTGACCTGGTGGCGAACTGGCGGGCAGGCGCCTATAAGGGTCGCAGGGGAGCATGCGGCATGGCATTGCCGGACTATCCCGGCCGCCCTGAAACGCCTGAACTGCGCGCCCCGCGCGACATGCCCCGCCGCTCGGTAGGCGGCGAGAAAGGCCGTTTTGCCCTTCTTCACGCCCTCGCCCATATCGAACTCAACGCCATCGACCTTGCGTTCGATCTTGTTGCCCGCTTCGGCCTTGCGGACCAGTCCGATGAATTCATCGATGACTGGCTTGGCGTCGGGGACGATGAAGCCCGCCATTTCATGATGGTGGCCAATCGCCTTGAGGAACTGGGCGGCCATTATGGCGACCTCCCTGCTCATGCAGGCCTTTGGGAAGCAGCCGAAAAAACAAAAAGCGATCTGCTGGGGCGGCTCGCTGTCGTGCCGATGGTGCTTGAAGCCCGCGGCCTCGATGTCACGCCCGGCATGATCATCCGGCTTCGCCAGTCAGGCGATGAAACCAGCGCCGGGATGATCGGGATCATCTATCGCGAGGAGCAGGACCATGTTCGCACAGGCGTGAAATGGTTCACTCATTTTGTCGACGCGATGGGCGGCAATCCTTCAGAGATTTTTCATCTCATGGTGAGAACCTATTTCAGAGGAATACTGAAACCTCCATTCAACCATGAAGCGCGGGAAAACTCGCATCTTCCAGCCTCTTTTTATGAACCTCTATCAATGAAAATTGATAACTAACTGTCTCTAATGAAGAAAATATAAATGATATGAAATGAACCCTGTCTGGTAGCACCCCTCTATTGTAATTGAACTATTAATCAGGATTGAATGACAGTTGATGGGGCGTGAGGGCAGGGCGTGAAACGGCTATGGAATAAGTTTGCAACAGCCGCCGAAAGGACGCGGGGTCGTCTCGGTTCGCTGTTCATGGAACGGCAGATTTATCTGCGCCAGCAGGGTCAGGTTCATTTTCTTTCCCTGACGCCCCGTATCCAGATTGCCGCCACCACCCTTCTCTTCGTCTCGGTTGGATGGCTTTTCTGGTCGACCTTCAGTCTGCTGCTAGCCGACCGCGCTGTCGAGATGCGCAATGACCGCATCAAATATCTTCAGGCCGCCCACGAACAGCAGATATCAGCCCTGCGCGAACGCTATGAAAACCGCAAGGACGCAGAAGCAGACGCGGCAGAACAGCTTACCGATCAGCTCAAATCCCTTGAAACGCAACAAGATGAACTCTCCAACCTGCTGAAAAACCGCCAGCTCTCCGGGGAGCCGCTTGATGCCATGCGGCGGCGTGTTCAAGGGAAACCAGCGCCAGAAACGGCCCCGGTGGCTGAAGAGAGCTATGCCCGACACTCGCAGCTGCAAGCGCCCCGGGATACCCGGATAGCAAGCCTCGACCCAGGCAGCAGCCTTGCACTTGTGCCTCTTTCCTCCGGGAATATCGACGCCGCGCCTGATGCGCACACGGCGAGCGCCTTGCCAACAAGCGAACGGGTCGTGCGGATGAAGGCCCGCCAGAGCGCCCTTGCCGCCGGGATCGGCGATGCCGCCCTTGGTGAAATCGAGAAGCTCAAGCGAGACATTGCCCGTACAAGGGTTGTGAACGCCGATATGCTGTTGCGCCTGCCGGAGTCTGGCGGCAACCCATCGTCCAGTGGCAAGGCATCCAGCGACAAGGCAATGGGCGGGCCTCTCCTGCCGTTCACCGCCATGGCTGCCACCGGGGATTTTTCCACGTCTCTCAGCTATGCCGAGCATAATCTTTCACTGCTCGCCCGGCTTGAAAACGCCGTAGCCCATATGCCTCTGGCAAACCCGCTGCCTGGCGCGGAGGTCACCAGCCCCTTTGGCGGACGATCCGATCCCTTTACCGGACGATACCTCTTTCACGCCGGTCTCGATCTTGCCGCCCGTTATGGCTCTGTGGTCCGTGCGCCAGCCCCCGGTGTCGTGTCGTTTGCAGGATGGAAGCCGCAATATGGCCAGCTTATCGAAATCGATCACGGAAACGGCTTTGTCACGCGTTATGCGCACCTGAGCAAAATCGACGTGAAGACGGGCCAGAAGGTTTCTTTTCAAACCCGCATCGGTCATCTGGGCAGCACCGGGCGCTCCACCGGCCCGCACCTGCATTATGAGGTCTGGTACAACGGTACCGTCCGCAACCCCGCTAATTTCCTGGAGGCTGGTGATTATGTTCTCGCGCAGAAATAAAAAAGAGTCCGGGCCTGCATCGCCCGCCATCACAAATGCCAGCGCAGCCCCGATCCGGCGCAGCGTACAAAAATCCTCCCCTTCCATTATCGCCAGCGATGTTGTTGCAAGCGGCAATATTATCAGTGAAGGCCTGATCCAGATCGACGGCACATTCGATGGCTCAGTCCGCGCCGCGATCATTTCCATCGGAGAAACGGCGACGGTGAAGGGCATGATGGTGGCTGATGAAATTTCGGTACGCGGGCAGATGACCGGCGAAATTTTCGCACGGCGCGTCCAGCTTTACAACCAGGCCATATTCGAGGGCGAGATCACCCACAGCGAGCTTGGCATCGAGCTTGGCGCGCGCTTCGAGGGGCGTCTGCACAATACAAACGAGCCGCAGGAAAAAGCCTCGTGGGGCGGGGAGGCTCCATCCCAGAGCGTAGGCGGCCCAACCTTGAGCAAGCCCGTCTTTGTCCAGCCCCAGCTTGCCCCGCTCGAGGTTGCCCCGATCGAGGTCGCCCCGATCGAGGTCGCCATGAGAGATCAGGACGTCGCAGCGGAGTGACCCGCCGGGCGGAAGAAAAAACCCTGACCGTCAGGCGGCGATGCCGCAGCATTTTTTGTATTTCTTGCCGCTGCCGCATGGGCACGGATCATTCCGGCCAACCTTCACAACCCGGCGTGGTCGCTGGCCGGTCACGCCATCCACATACCACCATTGCCCGTCCTGCCTGACGAAGCGGCTCGTCTCATGGTGGGCGTGTGGCTTTCCCTCCACCTCATAATGGGCGACGAACTCGACATAGCCTTCATCCGGGCTGGCCGGGTCATTTTCCGTGCTGCGTATCTCAAGACCAGTCCACACGCCCGACTGGGCCCAGTTTTTGGCACTCTCGGCATCGAAATCATCGCGGGTGCCGGGAAGCAACGTTTCTTCCAGATAGGCGACATCAACCACGGCATAGGCGGAATAACGCGACCGCATCAGAGCCTCTTGCGTCGCAGGCAGCTTTTCATGGGCGATATAGGGACCGCAGCAGTCTGCGAAGCTTTTCCCGGAATTGCAGGGGCAGGCTGAGGCTTTATCGGTCATGTCCGGTTCCGTTCCAAAATCTGTCCCAGCGTTACTCAATGTCTTCGACATCGACGCTTCCGCCCTTCACCCGCGCGGCAAGCGAGGCGGCCATGAATACATCAAGGTCGCCATCAAGCACAGCGGAGGGATTGCCGCTTTCAATGCCGGTGCGCAGGTCCTTCACCATCTGGTAAGGCTGAAGAACATAGGAGCGGATCTGGTGACCCCAGCCGATCTCCGTCTTGCTCGCCTCTTCCTTGTTCGTCACTTCCTCACGCTTTTGCAGTTCAGCCTCATAGAGCCGCGCGCGCAGCATGTTCCATGCTGTCGCCCGGTTCTTGTGCTGTGAGCGCTCGTTCTGGCACTGCACCACAATACCGGTGGGCAGATGGGTGATGCGCACGGCGCTATCCGTGGTGTTGACGTGCTGCCCGCCCGCGCCGCTCGCCCGATAGGTGTCGATGCGGCAATCACTTTCCTTCACATCGATCTCGATGGTGTCGTCGATGGAGGGATAGACCCAGACGCTGGCAAAGCTCGTATGGCGGCGCGCAGCGGAATCATAAGGCGAGATGCGCACCAGACGATGAACGCCCGATTCCGTTTTTAACCAGCCATAGGCATTGTGGCCCTTGACCAGCACGGTGGCAGATTTGATGCCGGCCTCTTCGCCATCATGGCGTTCAATCAGCTCGACCGAATAGCCCTTCGCTTCTGCCCAGCGCGTGTACATGCGCAGAAGAATCTGCGTCCAGTCCTGGCTTTCCGTGCCGCCGGCGCCTGAATGAACTTCGACAAAGGCGTCATTGGAATCGGCCTCGCCCGACAGAAGCGATTCGATCTCTGCTTGCGCGATCTCGACGCGGGCCTGTTTCAGCGCCGTTTCTGCCTCGGTGATGATATCCTCATCGCCATCGGCCTCGCCCATCTCTATCAGTTCGACATTGTCGCTCAACTGGCTTTCAAGCCGCCTGTAACGCGAAATGGACGTATCCAGTTGCTGGCGCTCGCGCATCAGCGCCTGCGCCTTTTCAGGCTCATTCCAGAGATCGGGATCTTCCGCCTTGGCGTTCAGTTCATCAAGGCGGCGAAGAGCGCGATCCCAGTCAAAGATGCCTCCTCAGCAGCGCGAGCGACTGCTTGATTTCGTCGATAACGACCTGTGTTTCGGCTTTCATTTTCGTCTCTCGGCGCCCTGTCGGCGCGAACATTCAGGCCTCAGCCTGCAAAGCGAGCCGGACCATATGGCGATCACGCTCGCCTGTAAACCCTCAGGTCCGCTTGCCCTTTCACACGAAAGGCCCCTTCAGTAAAGGCCGCCTGTGCCGGTGGAAATATCTCCGTCTCCACCGCTGCTTCCTGAGTTTCCGCTACCGTCGTCAGCGCCAGCGGGCTGGCCTGGAAGCCTGCGCGCCCACGGGCTGTCGCCCCACTGCGGGCCCGTGCCCTGCTTGAAGGCTTCAAGGATGGTGCCCGGATCGCCCGCCTGCGCCAGCGCGCCGGTCTTTGCGTTGATCTTCACCAGTTCACTTCCTGGCGGAATGCGGAAGGGGATTGCTGGCTTGTTGCCAATCGCCGCGATCATGAAGTCGCGGAAGATCGGTGCCGCCAGATATCTGCCTGTCTCACCTCTGCCAAGCGACGTCGGGTTGTCGAAGCCGATGAAAACGCCCGCCGCAAGGTTGGGCGTGTAGCCGAGAAACCACGCGTCCTTGTAATCATTGGTCGTGCCGGTCTTGCCCGCGACAGGCACGCCGACAGCCTTGACCACGGACGCCGTGCCGCGTTCAACCACCCCTTCAAGAATGGACGTCATCTGATAGGCCGTCTGTGGGCTGATTACCTGCTCGCCGGTGTAGGGAATATTGGGTGGCGCCTGCCCGTTCCAGTCATCCCCGCAACCCAAGCAGTCACGCGTATCATGCTTGTAGATCGTCTTGCCCCAGCGATCCTGCACCCGGTCGATCAGCGAGGGCGTTAGCTTGCGTCCGCCATTGTCGAGCATTGCATAGGCGTTGGTCATTTTCAGCACGGTGGTTTCCCCCGCGCCCAACGCCATTGCCAGCACTGGCATCAGATGATTGTTGATGTCGAAGCGTTTGGCGTAATCCACGATGATCGGCATGCCGATGGATTGCGCCAGCCGCACAGTCATGACATTGCGCGATTGCTCCACGCCCAACCGCAGGGTCGAGGGTCCATAGAAGCGCTTGCTGTAGTTTTCCGGCGACCATGCGTCCTGTCCCGGCCCTCCGACGAGGGTGATCGGCGCATCCAGAATGAGGCTGGCGGGCGTATATCCCCGGTCGAGCGCTGCGGAGTAGACGAAGGGCTTGAAGGAGGAACCAGGCTGGCGCTGTGCCTGCACCGCGCGATTGAACTCGCTCTCCTGATAGCTGAAGCCGCCAACCATGGCGACCACGCGCCCGGTCTGGGGATCGATCGAGACGATGGCGCCATTCACGGCGGGCAACTGGCGCAGCGCATAATGGTCCACCACCTCTCCAGTCGAGGTGTTGGCCTGCGCATAGACCGGCGCAACATAGATCACGTCGCCGACGGCGAGAATCTGGTCGGCAGCCTTGACCGCAGGGCCCATGCCGCCGGTCGGGAGCGCGCGCCGCGCCCATTTGAGTTCAGAAACAGGTATCTCAGCCATTGCCCCGGTTGTGGTGTAGGCCCCGGTCGGCAGCACCTGTGGGCGCAGCCCCACCATGGCGCGCGCGGGCGTCACGTCGAGCACCACAGCCAGTGTCCATGGCGCAAGATCGGGGGCAAGCGGCATATCGGCCAGCGCCTTGCGCCAGTCGGTCTCGGCTGGCAGATGAGCCACGGCGCCCCGGAACCCCCGCTTGAAGTCATACTCCACAAGACCCCGGCGCAACGCCTTGCGGGCTTCCGCCTGCAATCGCGTGTCGAGCGTCGTGCGCACGCTCAAGCCCCCTTCATAAAGCGCCTTCTCGCCATAGCGGTCATAAAGCTCGCGCCGGACTTCCTCGACGAAATATTCCGAGTCTACCGATTTGACATTGTTCTGGGGCGCAACCACGGCCAGGTCTTCAGCCGTCGCCGCCGTCGCTTCCTCGGCGTTGATATAGCCATCACTCTGCATACGGCCGATCACCCAGTTGCGACGGGCCATCGCGCGATCCTTGAAACGGAACGGATTATAATTGTTCGGCGCTTTGGGCAGCGAGGCCAGATAGGCGCATTCAGCCACCGTCAGCTGGTCAAGCGGCTTGCCGAAATAATTCTCCGAGGCTGCCGCCACGCCATAGGCGCCCTGCCCCAGATAAATCTCGTTGAGGTAAAGCTCCAGGATTTTGCGCTTGGAATAGGCCCGCTCGATTTTCAGCGCGAGCAGCGCCTCCTTGAGCTTGCGCTCGAAGGTCTGGTTGTTCGTCAGCAGAAAGTTCTTGGCGACCTGCTGGGTGATTGTCGAGGCCCCGACAAGGCGATGGCCGGACAGGTAATTTTCGACATTGTCGAACACCGCCCGCATGATGCCCATGGCGTCGATACCGCTGTGGGAATAGAAATTCTTGTCCTCGGCCGAAAGGAA
>JAATFR010000256.1 GCA_015655095.1 Hyphomicrobiales bacterium
CCAACCCCGCCCACTGTCGAATGAGGAAATCCGCCGTGCGTGACAAGATGAAAAACGGGCACAACAGCCCCCGGCGTGTCGAACTCGATGAAATTGATCGCCGGCTGATCTCCTTGCTCCAGCAGGATGGGCGTATCAGCTATGCGGACCTTAGCCGCGAAGTCGGGCTCACGGCGCCGGGCATCCGCATCCGGGTCATGCGGCTTCAGGACGAGGGCATCCTCCAGATTGTCGCGGTCACCGATCCGTTGCAGCTTGGCTATGAAAGCATGGCCCAGGTCGCCATTCGCGCTGACGGCGACGTGATCGCCATCGCAGACGCGCTCCAGGAGCTGGAAAACATCATCTATGTGGTGTTGTGCGCCGGTTCATATGATCTGATGGCGGAGGTCGTCGCCGCAGACAAGACCGCGCTTTTCGACGTTATCAACAATGAAATCAGGAATATCTCCGGCGTCGGAAAGATAGAAACCTTCATGTATTACGGCATCCACACCCACCGCTTCAACTGGCGGGTATGCGCCCCTGCGGGCGATGGAGAGGCCGGCGAGGGTCCCGCTGATACGCCAGAACTTGGGCTCTGACCCTCAGGGCAACTCTTCCAGCGCCTTTGCCAGCATATCGACGAAATAATCCACGCTTTCGCGCGTGAGGCACATGGGCGGTTTGATCTTCAACACATTGAGATGGTCGCCAGTGGGCTGCATCAGGATGCCGAGATCCAGCAGCCGATCGCAAAGCATCATGGTTTCCTGCGTCGCGGGCTCCAGAGTCTCACGGTCGCGGACAAACTCGACCCCGAGATAAAAGCCCATGCCATGGACCGCACCCGCAAGCGCAAAGCGCTCGACCAGCGTTTCCAGCCGCGTCCTGAAATAATCGCCCAGATCGCGGGCATTCTCCTGCAAGCCCTCGTCCCGGATCACATCGAGCACGGTCATCCCAACCTGACAGCTCACCGGGCTCCCGCCCGCCGACGAGAAGAAATAACCCTCCGCCTCCAGCGCATCGGCAATCTCGCGGCGCGTAATCACCGCGCCAAGCGGATGGCCGTTGCCCATGGCCTTGGCGACCGTGATGATGTCGGGCGCGACGCCCTGCTGCTCCACGCCCCAGAAATAATGGCCAAGCCGCCCATAGCCAACCTGCACCTCGTCCGCGATGCAGACCCCGCCCTGCGCCCGGACCCGGGCGTAAACCTCCCGGAGGTAGCCCGGCGGCAGCGGAATGCCCCCCGCATTGCCATAGACCGGCTCACAGATGAACCCCGCCGGTTTGCGCCCCGCCTCAGCTAGCCGGTTCAGGACGTCATCCACGCTGCGCACATAATCAGCCGTTGACCCCTCGCCCCGGAAAGGGCCCCGGTAGGTGTTTGGCGCGGTGACCGGATGGACCCAGTCCGGCCGTGTGGTCAATGCCTGGGGATTGTCGGCAATCGAGGTGGAGATGGCGTCCGTCGCCACCGACCAGCCATGATAGGCTTCGAGCACGCACAGCATGTCGCGCGCGCCGCTGAAGGCCCATGCCAGGCGGAGCGCCAGATCGTTGGCCTCCGTGCCGCTGTTGACCAGAAACACTGTATCGAGCGGACCGGGGGCCAGATCGGCGAGACGCCGTGAGAATTCCGCCGCCGCCGCATAGTGGAAGCGGGAATTGGTGTTGAGCAGCGCCCATTGCCGCGCCACCGCCTCGACCATGCGCGGGTGCCCATGCCCCAGCACGCTGACATTGTTCAGCATGTCGAGATAGGTGCGCCCCTTCATATCGATCATGTGCTGACGCCAGCCCCGTTCGATCTGCGGCGGTTCGGCATAATAATATTTCTGCGACCCGGCAAAACTGGCGTTGCGGCGGGCAAGCAGCGCCCCGCTCTGCAATTCAGGCGCCTCGCAGTCAAAGCCCAGAATAGCTGACGGTGCAGGGCACAGCGCCCGCCAGGCCCCGGCACGCCGGGGTGCGGCGAAAAGCGGCGGAACAAGGCCCTGCACGGTGCAGAGCTGGACGCGCAGCATTCCATGCGTGCGGCCCAGCGCCTGCCCCCGGCCCATGGCCATGCCGGGTTGAGTCCCTTCAAGCCCCCACAACCACAAGGAGAGACCGGGACCATCCAGCACCACCGCCCCACCCGTCTCATGGCGCAGCACGCCGCCAAAAGGCGCCTGCACAAGGGTACCGGACGGCAGGGCAAGATCGACATGGAGCGCGCAGGTTTCCGGCTCGTGCGGACTGTCGATCTTCGTCTGAGACAGGCGGTATTCGCCATGGCGCGTCGCGGCAAGACCGGTGGATGCCGCCGCTTCCCTCAGCAAGCGCTGGTCTATATCGGGTTCGCCCCAGTTGCCTTCGTGGAAACCCTCGCCCAGCACGCCAAGATCAGCGAACCGGAACTCATCGCCCTTCACGCCGGGCAGCAAAGGGGCAGGCGCTTCAGCAAGAGAAAAGGATTTGTTAAGACCGGCACTCTCCAGAATGGCCGCCTCCATCAGCGCAAACGGCACCGAAGTCGCGACCTCGAAAATTTCGCGCTCATGATCCAGATTGTTCGCGGCATACTCATTGCCAGCATCGACCTTGTTCTGATGCTCCCCGCAGACCCATTGCACAGCGCCCCGCACAACAATCAGGGACCAGAGCGCCCGAAGCTCCGCTTCATTGAGCGGGTTCAGCGCGTGATAAGCCGCAACGGCAGGCAGAATGGCAAACGGATTGCCTTCGGCATGATGCAGCATCGACGCGCAGGTGACGGCAAGATCGGCGACCCGCCAGCCATGCACCAGATCGCCGAAATCAATGACGCCCTCCGGCCGCCAGTGCCCCTGGTCATCCAGGCGGCACACAACATTATCGTCCGTCACATCATGATGCACGGCTTGCGCGCGGAAAGCTGAAATCCATGGCTTGATCCTGCGATCGGCCTCGTCAACCATGGCAAGAATCCGTGTCCGGTCTTTTTCACTTTTGACCGCGGGCAGCATATGGCTGATGACGCTGTCAGCCCGGCGCAGATCCCACTGCAAGGGCCTGAAAAGCCCCGGATGCTCGAAATCCTCAAGCGCAAGCGCAAGTTCCGCAGAGAGCCGCCCGAAACGCGCCACCAGATCAGGCGGCATATGGCCAAGGTGTGTCAGGCTGCTGCCATCCAGAAAATCCAGCAGCCGAACCTGAAGCGCCTGATTTTCGAGAATGAGGGGAATAACTTCACGGCCATCGCGATCGGCGATCACGACCGGTGTTCTAGGCCCCCCTTTGCGTGCGCGCAGATGCGCCATGGCGGCATTCTGCGCGGCAAGCTCCGCCTCCGCATAATCGGCATGACAGATTTTGAGGACGTAACGCGCGTCTGCGGCCTCGATCAGAAAATTGCGATCCTGTTGGCTGCCGAGTTCCCGCACTGTCCCGGCGATGCCGTAATGCCGCGAAAGGATTTTCAGCGCTTCGGCCTCGCTGATGTCGGGGCAAGGCAAATCGGAACGCTCGAAAAGCGCAGCTTCAGTCATAAAAACCTCGGAGCTTGAAGTCACGGCCATCATCCCGCGCATTCCGCCGGAAGTTAGCCTGAAAAGAAAATTTAGAAAGATATATTTCTCAAATAATAACGCTTCAATATATCAATGCATGAAATAATTTTGTTTCGTCCGGGAATATGGAGCGCTTCCCAAACTGGAGCTGTGCAGGCCGAAACGGTAGCCTCGCCATCCCGGACATGTTGTTTCAGGAGAACACTTGGTTCTCCGCAACACGGCAAGGCCCATACCCATCTCCTCTCCGCCGTCAAATCTCCGGCCCAAAGCCAATCGGGCCCGGGAGCTCCACTTATATTTTTTTCGAAAATACAGACCCTAACTCGTTGTTCTTGTACGCATTTGACAAAGAAACAGCCCCCGACACCTTAAATACTTGTATTTTCGAATATTTTTCTCCTCTCCAGCAAACATTCATATGGATTTCAGCATCAATTAATGTGATCAATTAATTAGTTTCTCATTTCGTCCCTTCCGATCTGTCGGCCACACTGGAGAGCTCTGGTGATAGTGGATAGCCACGATATAAAACTGCGCAAAACGCCCCAGCAGGAACGCGCCCGGACGACGATCAAACGGATACTTGACGTGACCGGGCAGGTACTCGATCAGGTCGGTTTTGAAAAAACCAACACAAATCTGATCGCCCGCCAGTCCAGGACGAACATCAGTTCGCTTTACCAATATTTCCCCAACAAGCATGCGATCATAGCGGTGCTCCGCGAAAATTTTCTGGACCGGCTCGTTGAGATATTCAGCCATTTTCCCGAGCAGTTCGCCGCAAGCCCGGACTGGCAGGAACCGCTGCGAAGCTCGATCACGCTTTTTATCAACACGGCCAATGATCAGCCTGGTTCGAAAGAACTTCGGCGTATGCAGTCGTCGCGCCCGAACGCCCATCCGCTGGACATGAAACGCGAGATGCGCATCACGGAATATCTTGCAAGCGCCTTTGCATTGCGCAATCGCGAACTTGGCGCCGCCCGCTGCCACACCATGGCCCGGCTGGTGATGCAGACCATTCTTACGCTCCTGGAATCAGACTCCCGGGGCATCATTCTCGCCCATCGTGAAGCAGAGCGCTGCACGGAAGTCTATCGCATGTGCTTTGCCTATCTCGGCCAGTATTTCGGGTCCAGCCTCCCTGAAACCCCATCCATGCCTGCTAATGAAAGCCAGATCTTATGAACCATTTTTTCAAACTCATACGTCGCGTCTTCAGGCGCCCCCGCAAGATGTCATATTACGAGTCACAAATAGGGGCACGTGAAGCCCATCAGATTCACGCCCGGCGAACCCGCCACTGACGGCATAGCTAAAAATCGGTGCGTTACATAAGCTCCTGATCTAGGATGGAGCGGTTCGCTGCTTCCGTCCTCTCTCTTTCACGCGCCTATGACCCAGATTTTGCAAACACCCGTTGAACCTTCCGTTCTGCGGTTCCGGGATTTCCAGCTCTACCTGACGAGCAGGCTCTTTGTCACCTTTGCAACCATGATCCAGTCGGTTGCGGTTGGCTGGCACGTTTACGGGATCACCAACGATCCCATGTCTCTGGGTTATGTTGGTCTGGCGCAGTTCCTGCCCATGGTGCTGCTTACCCTGCCAGCTGGCGATGTCGCCGACCGTTTCGACCGCAGAATCATCTTCGCCGCCGCGACCGCGCTGGAACTGCTGTCCAGCCTGTTGCTCATCACATTGGCAATATTCAACCCGACCAGCGCATTGCCTTTTTATGGCGTGCTCGCGATTTACGGCATGGCGCGGGCCTTCGCCGCACCCGCCATGCAATCCTTTCTGCCTACACTCGTGCCCGCGGAACATCTGCCGCGCGCCATTGCCCTGTCGGCCTCTGTCTTCCAGGTCGCGGTCATCGCGGGCCCGGCCCTTGGCGGCGCGCTTTATATTTTTGGCCCGCTTGCTGCCTATGGCTCCAGCGCAGTGCTCTTTGTCCTCGGCATTGTCGCTACGCTTTTGATCGAACGGCGTCTGCGCCATCAGAATGCATCGGATGCCACCAGCACAGCCTTTGAACGCGTCATGGCGGGCATTGGTTATGTTCGGAACAACCCTGTTGTGCTCGGGGCATTGTCACTGGATCTGTTCGCTGTGCTGCTGGGTGGCGCGACAGCCCTGTTGCCGGTTTTTGCACGCGATATTCTCCATGTCGGCCCTGAAGGCCTCGGCATGTTGCGCAGCGCGGTTGCGGTAGGCGCCTTCATCACCAGCGTCGCCCTTGGCTATCTTACTCTTGGCCGCAGAGCAGGCCTTCTGATGTTCGGCGCCGTCGCAATTTTTGGTCTGTCCACAATCATATTTGGCTTGTCGACCAATTTTTATCTCTCGCTGTTCGCCCTGTTCATTCTGGGCGCATCGGACATGATCAGCGTCTATGTCCGTTCATCCTTGATCCAGCTCGCCACACCTGACGAAATGCGTGGACGGGTCAGCGCCGTCAACTTTCTCTTCATTGGCGCCTCCAACGAACTTGGCGAATTTGAATCCGGCACCACCGCGGGCTGGTTCGGCACCGTGCCCGCAGTCATCATTGGCGGTGTCGGCACGCTTGTCGTTGTCGGCCTGTGGATGTGGAGTTTCCCCGCCCTCAGAAAAGTCGATCGGCTCTCGGACGTGAAGCCCGGCTAACCTGTCCACATGGAAAAGCCATTGGCCAGGCAAAAATGGCGCACCTGTTATGCAAGTGAGTCGGAACGTTTCTTGCTTACCTATCCATCGCACACGGACACTCTTGTGTGAAATCTCACCATGAACCGACCTGGAATCTGAAAATGTCGATCCCTACGAACAAGCATATCCTCACCATTTCCTGCCCGGACGTTGTCGGGATTGTTGCGGCCGTATCGGGTCTTCTGGCGGAAGAAGGTTTGTTCATTACGGAATCGAGTCATTTCGGCGATAGCGACACCATGCGTTTCTTTCAGCGCACCGTGTTCCGCCCGGTGGATCCCGCGAGCTTTTCGCGCGCGCACTTCATTGAACGGTTCAAACCCATTGGCGAACGCTTCAATATGGACTGGCACATCTACAACGCCGATGTCCGTCCGACCTTCCTGCTGATGGTCTCAAAATTCGATCATTGCCTGAACGATCTTCTTTATCGCTGGCGCACTGAATCGCTGAAGATTCACATTCCGGCTATCGTCTCAAACCATCTTGATCTCGCCCCTCTCGCCCAGTCGCATCACATTCCGTTTTTCCATATCCCCGTGACGAAAGACACAAAGGTGGAAGCTGAATCACGGTTGCGCGATCTGGTTGATGAAACGAAATCGGAATTCATCGTGCTCGCCCGCTATATGCAGGTTCTTTCAAGCGAAATGTCCGCCGACCATATGGGCCGCATCGTCAACATCCATCATTCCTTCCTGCCGAGCTTCAAGGGCGCCAAGCCTTATCATCAGGCTCATGCCCGCGGCGTGAAGCTGATCGGCGCGACGGCCCACTTCGTCACCAGCGATCTCGATGAAGGTCCGATTATCGAGCAGCGCGTTGAGCGCGTGGACCACACCTATGTCGCCGATGAAATGGTGGAGGCCGGTCGCGACATTGAGGCGATCACCCTTGCCCACGCCATCCAGGCGCTGGCGGAACGCCGCGTGTTTCTCAATGAGAAAAAGACCGTCGTTTTCTAAAAAGAACAGGCGGCACCCGGTCTGCCAGATGCCGCCTCTTATTTACCGGTTCAGTTCACCTGTAATCGCCTGCCGATAAAGTCCGGCCAGCGCCTCTTCATCGACCGCAATCGGGTTGCCCCCGCATGAAGGATCGAGCGCCGCCATTGGCGCAAGTTCGCCGACATGCTGCAACTGCACGCCCAGTTCCGCCAGCGTATTGGGAATATTCAGTTCTTCACTCAAGGCAAGCACCCAGTCCAGCACCGCATCGAACGAGGGGTTCGGCAAATCGAGATAGCGCGCCAGCGCCGTCAGCCGTTCCTCGATGGCGCTGCGGTTGAACACGAGCACATAAGGCATCACCACCGCATTGGTCAGACCATGATGGGTGTTGAAAACAGCGCCGCAGGGATGGCTCAGCGCGTGCATCGCGCCCAGCCCCTTCTGGAAGGCCGTCGCCCCCATGGAAGACGCCACCATCATCTGCGAGCGGGCGACAAGGTTCCCGCCATCCTTCACAGCGACCGGCAGCCATTCCTTGATGAGCCTCATACCCTCAAGCGCGATTCCCTGCGCCATCGGGTGATAGAAGGGCGAGCAGAATGCTTCCAGATTATGCGACAGCGCATCCATGCCCACCCATGCGGTGATGTTGGCGGGCAAACCTTCCGTAAGCTGCGGATCAGCGATGACAATGGCGGGCTGCATCTTCGGGTGAAAGATGATCTTTTTGGTATGATCGCTTTCATCGGTGATGACCGAGGCGCGGCCCACTTCCGAGCCGGTGCCCGATGTGGTCGGCACCGCGACCACAGGCGCCATACCTTCCACATTCACCCTTGTCCACCAGTCCTCGCGATCCTCGAAATCGAAAATTGGCCGCGTCTGGCCCACCATCAGCGCCACGGCCTTGGCCGTGTCGAGGCCAGAGCCGCCGCCAAAGGCGATCACACCGTCATGCCCGCCTGCTCTGTAAGCGGCAACGCCCGCATCCACATTCGCGCCGACAGGGTTTGACTGCACATCGGCGAAGACGGCGCAGCCAAGCCCCGCGGCCGTCACCCCCGCCACGGCGGCAGCCACCATCGGCAGCGAGGCCAGCGCCTTGTCGGTGACCAGCAGCGGATTGGTCATACCGAGAGTCTTGCAGGCATCCGCCAGCTCAACCACCCGGCCGACGCCGAAACGCACACTGGTGGGATAGTTCCAGTTGCCCCTGAGGGCATCGAGTTCGCTCATGATTTTCTCTTGTTCCAGCAGGCTTGCCCAGCAAACTTAAAGTGTCCGCAGATGAAAGGATTTCGGCCGGGTCAGATGTTCATAACCGACCACGGACAGGGAGGCCCCCCGTCCGGAATTCTTGACGCCAACCCAGGCGAGTGCCGGATCGAGATAATCGCACCGGTTGACGAAGAATGTGCCGGTCTCGATCTGCGTGCCGATGTCGAGGCCCGCCTCTTCGTCTGCCGTCCACACGGCCGCCGTCAGTCCGAATTCGGTATCGTTCATCAGCGCCACAGCCTCCTCGTCCGAGTTGACCTTCATGATGTTGACGAGAGGTCCGAAAATCTCCTGCCTCATGCTTGAGATCGAATGATCGACATCGACCAGAATCTGCGGCGCGACATAGGCCGTGCCTTCCCGGGCGTTCACGAAATGCTTTTCGTTCAGCAACGGTCGCGCGCCCTCTGAAATGGCCTGCGCCACCTGCCTGCGGATTTGCGCTGCGGCCTCCGCTTTCACGACAGGGCCCAGATTGTTGTTGAGGTCGATGGGGTTGCCAAGACGATAGCTGTTGGTAAGGGCCACGGCTCCTTCAACGAACTTGTCGTAATGATTGGCCGCCACATAGATGCGCTGCGTGCCGCAGCAGGACTGGCCGGAATTGAAGAACGCGCCATCAACAAGATTTTCAATGGCATGATCGATATTGGCGTCATGGCGCACATAGACCGGATCGCAGCCTCCAAGCTCCAGCCCGACGCCGATGAACCGCTCGCCCGCCACCCTTGCGACCTTGTGGCCGACGCCGACCGAGCCGGTGAAATTGACATAATCCACACGCGGATCGCGGATCAGCTTTTCCGTATCGGGAATTGAGAGATGCAATGCCTCGAAAACGCCTTCTGGCAGGCCCGCCGCCCTGAAGGCTTCGGCAAAGCGCTCGGCGCAAAGCAGGGTCTGCGGCGCCTGTTTCAGAATGACGGTATTGCCGGCCATGATCGCTGGCACCACTATATTGATCGTGATGAGATAGGGATAATTCCACGCCCCGATGACGAAGACCGTACCGAGCGGCTCGCGTCGGATAAAACGGTTGAAGCCTTCGACGGGCGCGGGACGCACATCGGCAAGCGATGCTTCCGCCGTTGCGATCATGTGCCTGGCGCGCTCCTCAAAGCCGCGCATCTCAAAAGGCGTCTGGGCGGCGGGCCGGCCCATCTGCCATGAAAGCTCCAGCGCAATTTCATCCTTCTTCAACAAAAAGGCATCCACGAATTTCGTGCAGACCGCCGCCCGTTCGGCCATCGTCGTCTGCTTCCACGCCTTCTGCGCCGCCCTGGCGCGG